>MGLU01000001.1 GCA_001796155.1 Chlamydiae bacterium RIFCSPHIGHO2_12_FULL_27_8
TAACATACCAAGAGCAGAGGCTGGACCTATTACTTATGCAGCATGTATTGTCACCTGCGAAGCAATATCAATTGCCTTAGTCGCCGCATCCGGAGGAGTTCTCACTCCAGCTTTATCCGCTTCTCTCTATGCTTGCACTCAAGCCTGTTGGCCAGCATTTGCAAGCCCAACTCCTTAGTGAATTAACAGGAAAAATATTATGGATATTATTGATATGGCAATTAAATTAATTGAAGCAATGTATTTTAATGATAAGTCTCTAGAATCATTGATTCAAACAGAAATAAAACGAGGTGCTATTTTAGGAAAGGATTTTTCAACAATAGATAAAGATCATTTAAAATCTTATTTTAGAAGTACTATTTTTTTAAAACCATTTGCTGTTAATTTTGCAAAACATTTTTCAGCAGAAGAAATTTTAACTCTTACTAAAATATATAAGTCAGAAGTTATGCAAAAAATGTTTAATTCGCTGGAGTTATTTATTCCAATTTGTGAAGCAATGACAAAATATGTTGAAAAAATTGCCGCTCAAACTGCTTAATAAAACTTGGCAATAAGCAAAATCATTTCTTTATTGCCCTTTTTATCCCAAGAATAGTACAGCTAAATTATTTATCTCCGCAATAGTTCTATTAGAAAATTCACCAAGTTGGGAAGATACATACCAAATTCCATACAAATCCTTGTATTTTTTTGCATTACTTAATCTTCTTGTAAAAGTAAGTCCTTTATGAAATATCCAAACTTCAGGCCTAACTACTAAACCTATCTCATTTGAATTAGTTATAAATTCAATAGAGCTTTGAATACTTAATTCCAAATATTTTAAAGGCTGAGCAACCACACCGGAAATTGTTATATTTTTATTATCTTTTTTACGCATATTTGTTGATGTAAGAAATTCAACTTCTAATTCTACTCCATCAATTTCTTTAATATATGATTCTGTTGCAGGAATATCTAAATCCTTAAAAATCGGTTTAAATCCCGAATCAAGCAAATATTGTAACAGTTTTTTATCATCTATATTTGAAATAGTATGTGGAATTAATGAATCAAGATCTCGTGTACCTACCGGATTAATACCACTTTTCTGATCTGATAAATAAAGTTTATAAATAATAGGAGCAAAACCCCCGCTGATAATTATATAATTTTTCCAAGGACCTATCGATCTTAAAAAAAATGAAATCATCTTATCTTCTTTTTCTAAAACTAAACTCATATATCTGCTTATTTCATAAATGTTTTTAATATTTTATCTCTTTGAAGTATAAATATTGCTTGTTCCTCCCCTCTTAAAGGAAATTGGCATAGATCTAAATAAGTAAGAAGAATTGGTGAACATAATATATTTTTGTCACAAGGTTTAGAAAATTTATCAAGAATAGTTTTATAATATGGCTCAATTAATATTATCTCATATCCTTTTTCTTGCGGCTCTAGTAATAATTTTTTCTCAATTTCTATTCTCAAATCCTTTTCAAGAATATACAATTCTATAGTATTCAAATTAGTGTTCTTGTAACCACAAGCTTCAGCAGCACTATGCAATGCTAAAACAACTTTTTTTTCTAATTTATTTTCAATTAAAGTCTGAAAAACCTTCTCTTTAGTTTGAAAAGGACTACGATATGTCCAAATTTTACATTTTTCAATAATATTATAATTATCTTCCCAACTTTTTAATAAATCCTTAGAATTGGAAAGATTAAATTTTTTTGATGTTCTAATTCCTATAGTTTGTAAATATCCCTTTAAGGTTAATATCTTAAAAACTCTTTGAACAAGACCAAGACTCAAATTACACTCTTTAGCAACTTCTCTTATAGAAAAAAGCTTTTTATTTTTTCCAACAAGTAATAGCCAATACAATATCACTGAAGATTTATCTGCATAAATATTACGATCTATATCAGGCTTATTAGATAATATTAAAAATTCACCTTTCATGCTGTTCACCCTTATTTACTGTTCATTATATAGTGAACAGTAATTTTTAGTATACAGTTAATTTTAAAATTTTTTTGAATATTATGTTTCTGAATATTAAAGCATTAAGAAAATCTCGGACGAAGTGGATACCAATTCGTACATTATCTTTGATTCACTTTAAAATCTCTTCGATCTAAATGCATAATTGTATTTTTATAAAACTCATTGATTAATTGAAAAGCTTGATTATATGAATATTTAATTTCGCATTTTTTTAACAGATCATCAAATGAGCTTTTCCAGTCCTCTGGAAATACATTTAAATTATCCGGAATATTATGGGTTTTTCTTCTAAAAAACACTTTTGAAATAGATTCTGCTATTAATTTTTTATCAACTAAATCACTTTCAATTAATAACAAAATATCTATTACATCTTTAACCCTGCTATTTATAGCACTTCTAGGCAAAGTATAAGCATGAATTTTTTCTGCAAATTGCTGTTCAACATTAATTAATTTATATGTAATTGATGGAAAACCCAGATCTTCTAACCACCCTATTGATTTTCTATTTTCGATTGGTTTTATAGAAACATCTCCAATCCCTACATCCAAGTTGAAATTTACAAATCTTCTTCCTCCAATTGAAGATTCCACTAAAAACCTTGCTCCACCATAAATAGGCTGCTCTAATTTTCTTTTAGGTTAGCTCACAATAAACTGAAAAAAATCTTCTAATTCCAGTGAAGAATCCTCTCTTAAAGCTAACAAAAGAGTTTTATTCTCTTCATCATTTATAAATTGTTTAAAATCACTTATCATTAGATCTAAATCTTTTGTAGCTCTTGCGATATCAAAGCGTAATTCCATAGCATACCCGCCCTTTAAAAGCCAAGAATGAGTATTACTAGAAAATAATCTCGCTAAAAATCTTTCAAAAGCAACCTTTCTTCTTATTCTTTCTAAATCTTGATTTAGCTTAGAAGAAACATTTCTTAGTTTTTGTTCTAAACTTTTTCTAAAATCTTCAGGATTTTTATATTTTTTCATAAAAAATTCTCTACTCGCTTTTTTAATTTCTGATTGTCATTCAAATAGGGATGATCCAATATTTTATTCTTAGAAATAATTAATCCTTTAGAAACAGAAGCTTCTATTGCTTGATAAATTAATTCTTTAGAAATAACGTTTTCTTCAATTATATCAATTATAGTTCTTAAAGGCTTAGTGACTTTAACATTTAAATAATATTGAATATCTTCTTTTAGTAGATTTTTTTTATGAATCTGCAAAATTTCAGGAATTTTAGATCTTCGCTTAAAATTTTCAGGAACAGTCATATGAATTTTTTCAGGCATAACATCAGATAAATCATAAAGCATTAAAGCAGTTGAATGAGAAAATACTCCTTGAGGAATATCATGAGAATTTCTGCTCCACAGATACAACCTCATCAAATCCGGTCTTTCTACTATAGGATAATTTAATAATCTATAAAGCCCTCTTCCTTCTTTATTCCATTTACCTGTTTTGACAAAATATGCATGATTTTTAGAAGAAATACCACATTTAATAGCTTGTTTAGCAGTAAAAAAACCTTGTTGATTATCTGCTATTTCAAATAGAGCTTTATTTTCCATTTGCACGGATACCTTAATTTTTAAGGTAATCGTGCCATTTTTGAGTTTTTTTTTATAGTTAAATTTTTAATACATTAATAATTAAATACTTCGGACGAAGTAGGTACCAATTCGTACCATTTCGTTAATCCCGGTCCGGGTCCAAAATCACTTCCAATAAAACAGTGCCGGTCTATCCTTTAATCAGAGATCGCATCTCTTCAATGAGATAAAGAGGGCAATTGAGAACCTCTCCATCCTTTCTTAAATTCATAGGCGAAGTGCGAATGAGCATTTTTGGATGATAAGTATCGCCGTAAACCCTCAGGCTTTTTTTCTTTGAAGAATTCCCGGATTTAACTTCTAGGGGGTAAATGAAGCCATCTTGTTCTATAATAAAATCGAGTTCTGCCCTACCCTCGCTTGCCCAGTAAAACAAAGAATAATTACTATGAACAAGTTCTTGTGCGACATAATTTTCAACGAAGGCTCCTCGAAACTCTTGAAAAAGCTCATTTTCATAAAGAAGAGTTTTTGCGGATAGCCGGGACATTGCTCCAAGTAAACCTACGTCAACGAGATAAATTTTAAAAGCATTCATGTCTGCATAAGCTGATAAGGGTATTTTGGGAGTGCTAATCAGAGAAGTCTTATGAATCAAGCCTGCTTCAATAAGCCATTGCAAAGCAACTTCAAATTCTTTCGCTCTCCCTCCTTCGCGAATTGCAGAATAGATAAATTTTTTATTTTCCTTGGCTAGTTGATTAGGAATCGAACCCCAAACCTGATTGATTTTCATGACATGCTCTTTCGGGGCATGCTTTGCAAAATCTAAGCTGTAAGCATTCAGAATATCGTTTTGAATTTCCCGTACTTTAGAAACATTTTGCGAATCGATATATTCAGCTACAGCTTCCGGCATTCCCCCTACAAACAAATACTCTTTGAAATAGGTCATTAACTTTTCGTGCAAGTTAGGAGGAAGAGGGTCTCTACTTTTCTGTTCTTCGATAAAATCTTTTAATCGAGTCTCTTGTAAAGCTTCGAGAAATTCTAAAAAACTCAAGGGATATAACTTCAAAAACTGAACCTTTCCGACAGGGAAGCCCTTAACATGAGCCGGCTTCACCCCAAGAAGGGAACCGGCTGCTACAATGTGCTGATCAGGAGTGTTTTCACAAAAATATTTAAGACTATTGAGTGCATTTGGACTCTCTTGGATCTCATCGAAAATAAGAAGAGTCTTTCCCTCTATGATTTCCGCGTTCATTTCGATGGTCAAAGCCTTCAAAATCATTTTAGGGTCTAAGCTTGCGTCAAAAAGCTTGCTAAGTCGAGGATTGTCTTCAAAGTTAAGATAAAGGGTATTGGTATACTCCTGCTCGCCAAATTTCTTTAATAGGAACGTCTTACCTACTTGCCTAGCTCCCATGAGGATTAAAGGCTTTCTTTTAGGCTGACTTTTCCAGGCAATGAGGCTGTTTAAAACTTTTCTTTTCATAATTGTATCTTATCATAACCTTACATTTATTCGTTCGAAAAAGTGTTATAGCTTGCATTTATTCGTTCAAAAAAGTGTGGAATGTATTATTAAGTAACTAATAACCAAAGTGATAAAAAACTACAAATATATTCAAAAGTTCTCATGCTTGGCATAATAATGATGTCCGGATGTCCCTCTCGAGTTATGGAGACAAATATTAAATTTATCTTTTACTTCCCTTATGTTTCTGATAGCCAAGACTCCGCTTACCCATATTATGTATTCATCCTTTGGCAAAATCAATTTTTTCTAATTCCAATAACTGTTCTAAAAATTTATGTTTAATCAATATTCACCCCTACATTTTTTATATATTCATTTTAGGTTCAAAAAGTCTCCTCAATCAATATATTCGAGTAATTTCTCAATCTGTGCAGGAGTTGGCAATTGGCCTTTTAGCTCTTGAGGAAGTTCTTTAACAATACGATATGAAGCTACATTAATAGGTTTATTACTATCCTTTAATGCATATTCAACAATCATCCTACTTTTTTCTCTACACAAAATTATACCAATAGATGGGTTTTCATCTGCAAGTCGTACTGTATCATTGAGAACGGCTAAATAAAATTGCATTTTACCAACATATTCAGGAATAAATGATCCTTTCTTTAATTCAATCGCTACTAATGATTTGAGTTTGCGATGATATAAAAGAAGATCAATAAAAAACTCCTGACCATCGATTTCTAAACGATATTGAGTGCCAACAAAAGTATAGGCGTTTCCAACTTCCCTTAAAAATATTTCTATATTTTTACTAATAGCTCTTTCAAGTTCTCTTTCACTATGCTCTTCTCCAATTTCAAGAAAATCAAAAGTATATTCATCCTTAATTGCCAATTTAGCCTCACTTCGAATTTCTTCCGGCAAATTAGCATCAAAATTTTCTTGGCTAATAATTGTGCGTTCAAAGGTTTTATTTTCTATATGATTCAAAAGAGTTCTATAACTCCAAGCATTTTTTTTAGACATGCGAATATAAAATTCTCTTTCTAATCGATCTTTACATTTAGATAAAATAGCAACATTATGAGACCAACTAATTTCTGCAGACAGTGTCTGCAGTTTTTCATAATCCCTATAAGAAACATATAAATCTTTCATAATCCACAAGTTACGAGAAGAAAATCCCCGCACATTTGGAAATAGTTTTCGCAAATCAATGGCAAGTCTTTCAACTACTGAAGTTCCCCAAGCTGAAGTCAACTGCTTTTCATCAATTATTTTACCTATCTCCCTATATACTTGAATCAATTCAAGATTAATAGCTTTTACAGCTCTTGCCTGAGCCGCTTTAATCTTATTTGAAATAGACTCAAGAACAGCGGCATAACCATCAGGCTCTATTTCAGAAATTAATGAATTTTTTAATATATCTTTTGTTTTTTCAATCATTAGATGCATCCTTGATTTCTTTATTAAAAAGTAAACGTATACCTTCGCAAAGCAATGTAGATTTATCGGTTTTTCTTTTTTCTCTTTACCGTTTAATAAATAGCTGATTTAACATAGTTTTTTCTTCATCAGTCATGTAAATAGTTGTTTTGACCTTCTAAGATGTTTGAATATTTTTCATTAACATAATCCTAAAAAATAATTTATAACAAGTATGCTAGCATAATGAAAAAAAAGTCAAACCTTCATAACTTTTTAATGTCTTGATGGCACAATGTTTTCGAACAAAATAAAGATAATTTTTCTAACAAATAAATCTTCTTTTTCAAAAAAAACTTTCATGACAAATATAAAGCAATCTATTTTAAAAATAATCAGCCAATTTTCAACTTTTCTAAAATAAAACATTATAACCTAACATCTATATCAAATTTTTAATTCAAAAAAATAACCTCATTTTGCATAATGCTTGTCAATAAATGAGGAATTCATAAAAATGAACAAAGAAAACAAACCTTCTATATTAACTATCGATGAAGAATTTAATGATAATTCTCATCAAGATTTAATGAACTGGTGCGATGAAATATTAGAACAATTTCTAAAAAGTTCTTATTGTTCTTCTTGGAAAAATAACAAAAAAAACATTGCCGGTTATTTTATTCACGGATTTATTGATTATGCTTATGGGTATCATCTTGCCAAACCATTTCAATATAATGAAATGATTGTTGAAGATATGTGCCTAGATATTTTGCCAAGAAAAATGAGCACAAATGCAAAAAATTTCAAACTGGTAGGCAAAATTCTAATTACATTTTTTGAATGGTGCGAACATGAAAACATATTAAAAGATACAACAGCTATTCGTAATACACTCAAATTAATCGATAATAAGATCTATGACAAAGCAAAAGATCCTTCGAATTGGGGATTAGCTAAATCACTCTTTTCAGGATTTTAAATTTGTTTTTTTGTAATCCAAAATACTCATATTTAAATCTCAATGATCTTTATGAATAAAATTTTGGAATTCTTTGTCTTCAATATAATTTTTATATATACATACACTTTTTTATAGTCGGGTGACAAAAGGTATTTTATAAAAAAAAACACAAAATTTAAAAATTGTATTTTATCTTTAAAAAATGATAATTTTGTCTATTAGAAAATGAATAAAAATTGGATCGGAAGAGGAGGGATTCGAACCCCCGGACCCTTGCGGGTCTTCTGTTTTCCAGTCCGATTCAGCATTATAATTCTCAATATCAACACCAGCCAACATAAATATTTTCAATTAATGTTGATTGTTGGCAATTTTAGCAAATTGTTGCTTTTTGGTGTGCAAATTTTGTGCAAAAAAATCAGCAATATTCAAAATGTTTATTGAAGTAATTCTTCCTCTTGTCCTTTTAGAGAAGTTTGTATATCCAACTTAACACAAGATTTTTCTTTTGATCGCAGTTGTATTTGATCCACACTTTCAAGAGTTTTTTTCATTTGTCGATCAAAGTCAGACTCATATAATTTATCCTGCACAACACGAAATTTCTCAAACTCTCCTTCAGCAAAAGCTTTAGCAACCTTTTGACTAACCTTACCCGGATGCTCGAGAATATCTTTCTCATTAAATTGCAGAAAAATTTTTAGTTTTCGAGCCCAATCTTCCATGGTCATAGGAATATTATTTTCAGCCTGGCTCTCAGCATAGTCAAGATACATAGTTACAAATCTATTTAACGTTTTAAGTTCCTTTTCTGTTAAATAATTTTTTGCAATAGCCACATCTGGTTTGAGGATTTTACCATTGGGAGAATTTTTCCAATTAGTCAATCCCATCCGATCTTTTTTGCTATCCGCTCTTTGCATAATTAGTTCTGCAGCGGTATGCCCATGAATCGCAAAATGAAACTTATTCTGTACCGACGCAAAAAAATCTTTTGTAATTTCAGAATCTGCATTGTAATCCATAGCTGTAGCATAAATATCAGTAATCTTTTGATAAAAATTTCGTTCGCTTGATCGAATTTCACGAATTTCAGATAGAAGATTATCAAAATATTCTTTATTAAAAAAAACACCATTCTTCAAGCGTTCTTTATCCAAAACATAGCCTCGAATAGCATAATCTCGTAAAACACTTATTGCCCATTGTCTAAATTGAATAGCTCTATGAGAATTTACACGAAAACCAACAGCTATGATAGCATCAAGATTGTAAAATTTACTTTCGTATTCCTTATCATCTTCAGCAGTATGTCGGAAAAACCGACATACTTCTTTTTCATTGAGCTCTTTATCTTCAAAGATATGCGCTAGATGTTCTGCAATTGTACTTCGGCCTTTATCAAAAAGTTCAGCAATAAGTTTCTGTGTCAACCACACTGTTTCTTCAAAAACCCTTACCTCAATTCCATCCTGACCATCTTTATTAGTAAAAATTAAAAACTCAACAGTACTATTGCGAATTTGTAGTCTGTCATTTTTCATAATAAGCACTCCTGAAAAAAATCTAAAATTACAATATGATTTTATCAATATATAAATTAATTAAACAGATAATTGAATAAAATATTAACAAAAGAATTTATCAAATGAAAAATGATATTGCACAACATTTTTTCATAAATTAGATTATAAAAAATATTTCAAAAATCGCAGAACTAAAAATATGAATAGATTGCTTGTACTAATTGTTGTTACATTAAAAAGAGGACAACAAAGTTGAACCTCCCCATAGATAAACGGCAAACCAATTGATCCTATGCAAATTGCTAGAACATTGCATAGGATTTACAAAAAGCTTGGAATAACTGCATTTCCTTTAAAAGATCTTAAGAAAATCAGTCCTTATAGGAAATAATCCATTTTAAAAATATCATATTCATAATCATTACACTATTATTTATATTGGGTTTATTTAAAAAATAACAAAAAAAATTTGACAAAATAAAATTATAGTTTTAGTTTTTCTAAAATTTTTTTTAGGAAAACTAAAATGTTAAATTTTTCAAAAAGTTCGAAACTTTTTATTAACTTTCTTGTATTTTTAAATATTCTCACAATTTCTTTATATACTCAAAATTACCCTTATTTTGATATTAATTTAGGAAATGATGTCAAAGAAGATTTATTTAACAAACTTTTTGATGAAAATAGGGTGCTTTCTTTTGATGCTGTAATAGATCTTTTAGAAGAAATTGAAGATAATGAAATCGAAAATAAATATTCCCAAGAAGATATAATAAATATAATTCATTTTATTGCATATCTTGCGAAACATGGACAAAATCCAAATGCAACTGAAAAAGAAAAAAATGAGCTGGAAAAAGATATCAATGAATTATTGGGAATTGAAAATAGTGATGCAATTGAACTCAAGTTTCATAATAGTTCATATAATGAAGCCGGATATAGCATTATCCCAGCAATTTATTATAATGATGCAAAAATTATTGAATGTAAAAGTGCTTTCAGCAAAATGACCAATTCCATTGGGAAATTTGCAAAAAAACATAAAAAAGCATTAATCATTACTGGTATAGTTGTAGTTGTAGCAGCAGTAGCTGTAGTGGCTACAGTAGCAGTTGCATCTTCAACGGCTGCTGCAGGTTTGGCTGCATCTTCTAAAACTTTAACCTCAAAAGAAAAACCCATAGAAAATCAGTTGTCTGAAAAAGAATTAGGATCTATTTATGAATCTGAGCTGCAGATATGTAAAGAAAAGGTTTTTGAAAATAATTATTTAAACAATAATAATAATTTATCTGATAGCTATCTGAATTTGGAAAATTCTAAAATTGTTGGTTCTTCAATAGCATATAATTCAATTTTAGAACAAAAATGTTTTGAAAATGACAAATATATCAATGATGCTTTTACTCCAAATTATTATCCCCTTCCATATGATACAAATAGAGGACTAAATGAAAATATTTTCAACTTCCAGGGCAATTTAGCTTTAAAAGAGGAATGTTACGATGAAGCCATTAACAAATTTGATAAAGTAATAGAATTAAATCCATCTAAAACTACAGCTTACCTTGATAGAGGATATGCAAATTTACAATTAGGAGAATATGAAAAATCTATAAATGATTTTAACACTTATAAAAACTTATCAAATGAGAATAGTTTCTCGAAGGCTGTTTCCAATGGAGCGGATATTTTTACAGGTTTTAGTTTAGGTTTAACTGAAGGATTTGTAGAATCCGGAAAACAGTTTGTGAATTTTGGAAAAGAAATTTTATTTCACCCTATTGATACTTCCTATGGGGTTTTTCAATCTTTCAATCATTTATCATCATTAGCAGCAACCGGTGAATGGAAAGAAATTTGCAACAGTTTAGCTCCGGAAGCTGTTGATCTAGTGAATAATTGGCAATTTCTTTCAATACAAGAAAAATCAAAACAATGTGGATACATTTTTGGAAAATATGGAGGAGATATTTTAATACCTGGAGCTGCTGGAAAACTAGCTATAAAAAGTATTAAAAATGCAGAAAAAATTGCTGAAATATTAAAAAATCTAGAAAAGTCTGAAGAAATTTTTGTACTTGAAGCTCTAACAGAAACTGGTACTAAAATAGAATATGTTAAACCCAATGTTTTGAATATAAACTCTTCTGAGATAATCTCTAATTCTGCTAAACTTATAAAAGACTTTAGTGTTGAAAAATTAGCTGAAGCTGGAAAAGTATTAGATAGAGGAGGATTAACTAAAGCTGGTAGAGCTTTATCAAAACATGGAGGACGAGAAGGAAGTGTATTTCCTAAATCACATGGCAATCCAACACAAATAAATATTCAAGGACAGAAAATTTTGGAAGAAATTTTAAATCACCCAAAGAAAATTATTTATCAAGATGGTAATATTGGTTATGAAATATTTATTCCAGATGGAAAGGGTGCCTATTTTAAGTCAGATGGTTCACTAAGAGGATTTATAGAATGGAACAAGAAATAATACTTAGAAATTATTATAAATTGCGTATTTGTAGTGATTTAGAATATGAAAAAATGGTTGTTGATATTGTCTATAAAAACCAAACTATTTTAACATTAAATCAAGAACATGGCATAAATAAAATTGAATTTAAATTTTATTGCACAAATATAAGTAATGATGAGATTTTTACTGTATTAGACTTTATTTATGTTTTAGAAGAAGCTAAAAAATTATTAATCAAAATAAATAAAAATCTCTAATTAAATAGAGAACAAATTGGTATTTAGAACCATAAATAGAGACTCCAATGAATAAATTCAGAATATAGCAAACGTGATTCAAAAATTGGTATTATCCATTAGATAAAGATCCAATTTTTGAGATCACTTGGGTATACAATAAAAAATGTTGAAATACAAATAGAAACTATTAAACAATTTATAACTGACAAAGGATTATAATCATGAAAACAACAAATATTGGAAGTTACATTAATAGAGATGTTGTATTTACACAATTGAACAATATAAATGAGTACAATTTATTATCATTAAAAAATAGTGTTTTATTGGTTTATCTAGATGCAGAATTGAATTCCAAAATAGATCAATTTATAGAAAATTTAATTAATTCCAAACCTTTAGCAATAGATCTGTCTGGAAAATATGCAAAAAAAATGTTTGATGAATTAATAGAAAAGCTAAGCTCAACTGAAACCAATCATCATATTATGACAAAATTTGATGAAAATGACAAAATTCTAGAAATTATAGAAGATTTTTTATTTTCTACTTGGCCTTCAGAAGAGTGTTTCGATAATTGGAAATTCTATCATATTATTTTTGTAGGAGATAATAAAAATTCAACAAAATTTATTAAATTTATTGAAAGCTTTTTAGATAAAAAATAGCAAATAATAGAAAAATTTTTTTAAGAATTTTTGTAGAGTAAAGAAGGGTTGTTAACCATTCTTTACTCTACATTTTTTTTATGTATTATTCTTCAATTGATTCCATGTAATATCATTTGACTAAACATGGAAAAGGCAGGTCTATTGAACAATATACAAATGATGCTATGAAGTTTTATAATGAAAATAAACATTTAGGTGAAAAAATAACCCTTAAAGATGATACTATTGGAATCAAAATTCAAAGTATTAATGGTAAAAATAGAATAGGAGGATATTGGACAAATAACGGAAAAATCGTTACATTCTGGGATTGAATTAAAAAAATTAAAAATAGCTTTTGATAATTTTAGGCAAATTCCATTTCCAAATCCTCCAATTGATGATCTATTATATGATATATATTCTGAATTAACAGAGTTTGATGCATATATTGCTGGTTTAATCTCTTCATTAATAATTAATAAAAAAATTAACAAGTCTGATTTGTACATGGATCAAAATCTAAAACAAAACTCAATAAATTTTAAAACAAATGATATTAGTACAAAAAACGAGTTATCAGTATATATTGCATATTTAAAAAAACTTGAAGAGTTGATTTTGTTTATGAAAAATGGATAAAAATTGAGATCGGACGCGGATGCAACCAATGCGTACTATCTCGCTGATTCCAGTAAGGATTAAGATCGCTTTAGAGCAAAAAGAACCTTTATATAAAAAGCTTGCGTCGAAGATTAGAGAATTGAAAGCACTTGGTATGACTACTAAAGAAATAGCAAAAAGATTTCATGTCAGCCACAAAACAGTAAGAAAAAGTCTTTACTATAAACCTCAAAAGCGAAGTATTATTATTGTTTGATTTCAAAAATCAGTTATTGTAATAATATTGCTCTCATTAAACTTTAATTTTTAATTAAAAAATAATAACTATCGATGTACTTTCCTTTTATGATAAAATTTAATATTCATTTTCCCGTCTATTTTTTCAATTTAAATGGAGAATCTTTCATGAAATCTACAACATTACAATTCTTTGGAATAATAGCTACTTTAATTTTTGGTTACTATAAATTGAAAAAACAGTTCAGATTAAATAAAGATTGGGAAGACAGCAAAAATTTTATACCAATACTGCTAAGATTATCTCAAAATTTGCTTAATCTTCATTATGTTTTTCTTTTCAGAGGAAAATTTTGCCCTCCAATTGAGGCTAAATGTCCTACATTAGAAAAACCAAATGAAAAGGCTGAAAGGGGTTATCAATTTTTACAAATAGGAATCGAAATTATTAATGATTTAAAACAGATTGTTTATCTTATCCCTTCTAAAAAGTTACCAAATTTAATTAATTTATGTTCAAATATTCTAGATCACTTAGAAAAAAAAGAAAAAGGAAAGAAACGACATCTAGATTATTTGATCGTTAGTATCATTGGAGCTTTAGACAAAGAGACTAAGCAAGAATTTGATAAAGAGTCAGAACTTTTTTATGATTTTTACTTTCAATTACACAAAATCATGAAAGAAGAATTTATTTCTTTAAATTCATAAAAGATTTTCTTTATCGGCTATTTTTTTTCTATAATTACAGTAATCACAATTACAGTCAGCTTCAGGAAATTCATCTTTACTCAAACAATCATAAATATTCATCAAAGTCGGCTCTACCCAATCATCATTTCCTTCATAAATAAGAAGATGCTTTTCAAAGTCTAATTTATCATTAAATGCTTCTTTATCTTTCTGAGCATTAGCAAAAATAAAATAAGCTTTACTTGATATATTAAAGCCATTTTTTCTAAATAGCCACTGGTATAATTCGATCTGTTTTTTATAACTTATTTTATATTTATCAGTTTTAACAATTTCTCCATCTTTATTTTTCTTGGGCTCTAAAAAAGTACTTGGATCATCAGTTGAAGCCTTAGCCTTATAATCTACTAATATCGATTCATCCGTTAGGGTTATCCAAATATCATCGATAGCTCCATATATTTCAAAATTTGTAGCTTCATGCAAATATCGGATTCCTTTTTTATTATTTCTCCATATTTCGATATCAGAATGATCAAATGGTATTGCTTCAATACCATTTTCAATAAGAAAAGGATGCATAGTTTTATTTTGACGATAAATGTCAAATTCTTT
>MGLU01000002.1:0-429 GCA_001796155.1 Chlamydiae bacterium RIFCSPHIGHO2_12_FULL_27_8
GCTCTATTAATACTTCTTTCAGCATTAACTTTCATATTTTTAGTTGTGATAATGAGTTTAAGGATATTTGGATTTTATTTTTCAATTGATATCAGATATGTAATGCTTATTTCATTTTTAATTTGTTTGATACCTACAACTATAGCAGGACTTTTAAGTGCAATAGGTATTGCAGGCATAAATCGTTTAATGAAACAAAATGTTTTAGCTATGAGTTCACAAGCTATAGAAGCGGCCGGAGATATCGATTATATACTTTTGGATAAAACAGGCACAATAACAGTAGGGCAAAGAACTGCATTTGAACTTACAGAAGCAGAAGATGTTAAAAGAGAAGATTTTTTTAAAATATGTTATATAACATCGCTTTTGGATGAAACAACTGAAGGTAGAAGTATTTTAGAATTTATTAAAAAAGAAAAAACACTT
>MGLU01000002.1:496-837 GCA_001796155.1 Chlamydiae bacterium RIFCSPHIGHO2_12_FULL_27_8
ATCTTCAAAAAAAAATAGAGAGCATATCTGAAGAAGGGGGAACTCCTCTAATTGTTGCATCCGCAAATAAAATTTATGGAATAATTTATTTAAAAGACGAGATAAAAATCGGATTAAAAGAACAGTTTGATGTTTTTAGAAAAATGGGAATAAAAACAGTTATGATTACCGGCGACAATAAAATAACTGCAAAAACTATTGCAAGAGAGATAGGGGTAGATGATTTTGTTGCAGAGGCGACACCAATTGCAAAGCTTGAATATTTAAATAAACTTCATAAGGAAGGTCATCTCGTTGCGATGACCGGAGATGGTGTTAATGATGCACCTGCACTTGCTAAA
>MGLU01000002.1:854-3388 GCA_001796155.1 Chlamydiae bacterium RIFCSPHIGHO2_12_FULL_27_8
AAGAAGCTGCAAATATGATTGATTTAGATTCTAATCCCGTAAAACTTTTTAAAATTATTGAGATAGGTAAGCAGATGCTTATGACAAGAGGGTCACTGACAACTTTTAGCATTGCCAATGATGTTTCAAAATATTTTGCTATTATTCCTGCAATTTTGATTCCTTTTTTTCCATCTGTTGAAAGTTTGAATTTTATGAAATTAAATTCTCCTGAGAGTGCGGTATTAAGTGCAGTTATTTACAATGCGTTAATAATAGTATTTTTAATTCCTTTAGCATTTAAGGGAGTAAAATTAATACCAAAAGAACCTATAAAAACTTTTAAAAAGAATATGTTTTACTATGGGATAGGAGGTGTAATTTTGCCTTTTATTGCTATAAAAGGCATTGATATTTTAATAAAAAAATTAAATTTATTATGAAAATTAAAAATTTATTTCAGTCAATTTTAGTTTTAATTATTTTTACAATAATTTTATCTTTTATTTATCCATTTACTATTTATATAACATCTCTTGTTTTTTTTAAAAACAAAGCAAATGGATCACTAATATACAAAGATAAAAAAATAGTAGGCTCAAAGTTTTTAGGACAAAAATTTTCATCTGAAAAATATTTTCATTCTAGACCTTCATTTTATGATTATAACGGTATAAATTCCGGAGCTTCTAATTATTCGCAAACATCAAAAAAATATAAAAATAGTATTACTCAAAAATCCCAAAATTTTAGGAAAATTAATAATTTAGATAATGAAATTAGTATTCCTATTGATGCGGTTACATATTCAGGATCAGGATTGGATCCGCATATAACTCATTATAACGCTATAATTCAAGCAAAAAGAGTGGCTCAAGCGAGAAACGTTAATGAAGAGGTACTTGTTGGATTAATTAAGAAGAATCTTACTAAACAAAAGATATTTGGAAGAAGATGTTTGAATGTTTTAGAGATGAATCTTCTTTTGGATGAGAAGTACCCGGTGAAAAAATGAAAACTATAACAAAAATATTTCTTTTACTTGTATGTGGATCTAATCTTTTTTCCTGTACTGATTTTATAATTGAGAACAAATTAAACAATTATATAGTTGGCAGGTCAATGGAATTTGGCTTACCTCTTCAATCGAAAATTGAGGTATTTCAAAAAAAACAAAAATTTATAAGTAAAATTGAAGATAAAACCGGCATGGAATTTAATTATAAATATTCTTTTATTGCGGTTACAAGTTTTGATCATTTTGTAACAGATGGAATGAATGAAAAGGGACTTTCTTTTGGAATTTTATGGTTTCAGTCTGCAAAATATCCTGAAAATGATCTTTCAAATTTGAAAAATGTTTTAGCTCTAGAAGATATCGGCAACTGGATTTTATCTTCATTTCAAAATATAGATGAACTAAAAAACGGATTAAAAAAAATCAAATTTTATGTTCATAAAATTAAAGATTTAAATGAAATTGTTCCTATACATGTGAGTATTCACGATGCAAACGGTAAATCTTTAGTTGTTGAATTTATAAATGAAAAAATAGAAATTTCTGAGAATGCAGTAGGGGTTTTAACAAATGAGCCAAAGCTTGAATGGCATGTAACAAATCTTTCAAATTTTATTAATTTAGATGCTATGAATAAAGCTTCAATAATTTTTGATGGTACAGTTATTGATCCGACAGGTCAGGGGAGCGGTCTTTTAGGTTTACCGGGCGACTGGACGCCGCCATCTAGATTTATAAGAACTGCATTCATGAAGAATTTTATTATAAAGCCAAAAACAGATCATCAAACAGTTAATCTTGCATTTCATCTTTTAAATGCTGTGGATATTCCTTATGGGGCTATTAGAACAAAAGACGGTAAAAATTATGAATTTACTAGATGGGTGGTTGTTAAAGATCTAAAAAATAAAAAGTTATTTTACAGAACATATAAAGATCTAATTATTAATGAGATAAATGTTATTGATGCTATAAAAGCTAATAAATCTATCCCTATGATAGGCACAGACTTGTAGATTTCTTATTACAAGTGTCTAATTATAAATAATATACCTATTTAACATTTCTTATAAATTAAAGTTAATTTATGTTATAATTATAATAGTAGAGGAAGAAATATAAATGTCTACAAAAAGCATTGTTTTATTTTTGCAAGGTCATCCAAGTTCGGATGATAATGGGGGATTCTCTGATCCTAAAGTCAAATTAATGAATGCACGTATTTCATTTGATTATAATCATTCTGAAATTATTAAAAGAACGATAAGTAGTAAAGAGGATTTTTCAAAGGTATTTGAGGAATTTAAAGACCGAAAGATAGAACTATTGCACATGGATTTTCATGGGGATGGTAGTTCAATTCAATTGACTGATAGTGCATCTTTAAATGCTGAAGATCTTGAACAAAAATGGTTTAAAAATGTAGAACAGGTAATTTTATTGTCTTGTTACAATGGAAAAGAATTTACAGATAAAATTTTAACCCTTGGCCAAAATATCAAAGTATGGGCTTCAACTGAAAAAGTTTATTTAGTAA
>MGLU01000002.1:3564-5242 GCA_001796155.1 Chlamydiae bacterium RIFCSPHIGHO2_12_FULL_27_8
TAATAAAGTTTACCAAGATATGCTATTTCAAAAGATTTTTCCAAAATTAATTCAAAAATTCCAAGCAGATAATAACTTCATTGAGGCAAGAAAAACATTAAAACTTGCGTTAAAAGTCCTCGAATCACATAGGAACCACCAAGAATATCAAAAAAATATTGATACAATGAAATTAGCTTATTTGAAGATAATTTTTCAAAAAAAAGAAATGGATGAAAAAAAATCATTTTTTTTAAAATTTCTAAATTTTCTTTATTTTATTATTACTCTATCTTTTTTAGAAGAAGACAGGTTAATAGATTACACAGACCTATTTATAAATTTATCTACATTATCTAATGATATTCAAGGCTTTAATGACTTTTTAAATAAATTAAAACATAAAATTTCAGAAGGTGATATTGCAAAAATATTAAAAAAATATGGAAAGACAATTATTTATTCTGAGGATAGTAATGACCGATTTTTAGATGGTTATCTATTAGTATTGAATCAAATAAATGATGAAAAAACAAAAGATAAGATAATAGATAATCTATTAGACGACTTAATAAAACATGATAAAATTGATGAAGCCCGATATTTAGCAAAAAATGATGTCTCCAAAAAAATCTATAATGAATTTTTGATAAAATTATTCGAAAATTCACTAAAACATAAAGATTATAAATTTATATCAAAACATTATCCACAATATAGAAATATTGTTAAGATCTATAGTTAAAGCAGGTTAGCCTTGCTTTATTTATGTTCTTCTTCTTCAATCTCTTTTGGTCCATTTGATTATCGTTTAAATTTTTAAGTTTATCCCAATTAAACGTTCTAAATCCGTCCGGCTGCCCCATTTATTTAGTGAAATTCTGAATAATTTTCTCTAAGTTGATCTCTTTAAAGCTTAATATGAATGCCATTCCTGCTTCGGCATATCCTTCTATATGACGGTCATTCCTAAACTCAGAATAAGAATTGAAAACATTTATTGATATTTCTGTTATTGCAGAAACTGATTTAATAATAAGAGAATCATAGAAGATCAAAGTAAATTGTAGGGAATAAGAGGCTAGTTTTAATGAGTTTTCAACAATAGCCGGATAGTTACCATTTATTATTGCAACGGCCAGATAATAAATAGACTCTGCAATGTCATTTGAGGTTTCTACAATATTTAACACAGTTATTGAAAGGATAGTATATCCTAATGAACATATTTTTATTGCGGTGACATGTATGCATTTACCTGCATCTTCAAAATTTCTGATATTTTTGATCTCATAAATATTGCTTATAAGCTCATATCCATCTTCTGCAATAGAAATTAAATTTTTATATGGCTGAAAAAGCTTAAAATATGGAAGGGATGCTAAAGATACTCTTTTTGCTAGATCTTTCTGTCTATCAGAAATATTAAAAAGATCTCTTAAAGACAGTGTTTGTATAGAAGCAGTTGTAACCATAAAAGCCCCTTTGAGGCTTAAATAATATCATTTTTGTTAATTAAGATTAATAAATTAAATAAATAAAATATATTTTATATAATTTAATTTATAATTTTATTATAAAAATAATTAAAAAGAGCTGTTTATGAATTTTGTTAGTCCTATAGATCTTAATTGTTGATGACCCTTCTTTAAGGGTCTTTTTGTTTAAGTTTACCTTTAAACAATTAAAAATTTTAATA
>MGLU01000003.1:0-4803 GCA_001796155.1 Chlamydiae bacterium RIFCSPHIGHO2_12_FULL_27_8
AACAAAAACTGCTATGGGTGCAAGACTTTTAAATTATTATTTAAAATTTCCATTGGTTGATATAGATCAAATCAAAAATAGACATGAAGCAGTTGAAGAATTTTTAAAAAATTACTCAATTTTTTATTCACTTGATGAAAATTTGGATAATATCAGAGATTTGCAGAGAATTTTGACTAGGATAATAAATAAAAGCTTAAATCCTAGAGATTTTGCACTATTGAGATTTTCATTAAGAAAAATCCCATATATAAAAGACCTATTAAAACCATTTGAAAGTCCATTACTTAAAAAAGCTCAAAATGATTTAAAGGATGTAGAAAAGATTTTAAATATTTTAGAAGATTCAATAGTTGAGAACCCTCCACTTAGAATTTCAGATGGAGAAATTTTCAAAAACGGTTTTAACAGCGGTTTAGATGATCTTAGAAACATTTTAAAAAATTCTGCAGAATGGATAGAAAAATACCAAAAAAAATTGAGAGATGAAACAGATATAAAAAATTTAAAGGTAGGATATACAAATGCATTTGGATATTACATAGATATTAATAGAAGCAAATCAGAAAAAGTACCCTCATATTTTATTAGAAAGCAAACACTTGTTAACAATGAAAGATATATAACAATTGAGCTAAAAGAGTTTGAAGAAAAGGCTCTTTTGGCTGAAGAAAAAGTTAAAATTTTAGAAGGAGAACTTTTTTTAAAATTAAGAGAAGAAATTTTAAAATATTCCGACGAGATTGAACTCATATCGGAATCAATTTCTAAAATTGATTTATTATTTTCCTTTGCTAAAGTTTCGAAATCTTATAATTATGTAAAACCAAAAATAGATAATTCTAATAGAATAGAAATTATTGAAGGGCGTCATCCAATTATTGAAAATTCTTCTTTGATGCAGGAATTTATTGCTAACAATACATTCATGGATGAAAAAAATCAGCTTTTTTTGATAACAGGCCCCAATATGGCAGGAAAATCAACTTATATAAGGCAAGTTGCATTAATTATAATATTAGCTCAAATAGGTTGTTTTGTGCCTGCTAAAGAGGCTAATATCTGTATTATCGACAAGCTTTTTTCTAGAATTGGAGCTTCAGATGATTTATCTAAAGGCCAATCTACATTTATGGTAGAAATGGCTCAAACAGCGAATATTTTAAATAATGCTACTGAAAAGTCTCTAATAATACTCGATGAGATTGGAAGAGGCACTTCTACGTTTGACGGAATATCTATTGCGTGGGCGGTTGCGGAATATCTTTTAACAGTTGAAGGCAAAAAAGCAAAAACACTATTTGCTACGCATTATTTTGAACTTACAGAAATGGAAAAGTTTTTTTTAAATGTTAAAAATTTTAACGTAGGGATAAAAGAAAATGATGATGGAATAGTTTTTTTAAGAAAAATTATTGAAGGAAGTGCTGATAAAAGCTATGGCATACATGTTGCTAAATTAGCCGGTCTGCCTAAAAGCGTTATTGATTCTGCTGAAAAAAGATTAAAACTCTTGGAAAATGTTCCAAAAGAAAAACCAAAAAAAAATAAAGAGCTTTCACTTTTTGATAATTTTAATCATAAAAATGTTATTAAGGAGATTGAGGATATGGATATAAACACTATATCTCCGATAAAAGCTTTACAAAAGCTATATGATTTAAAAAACAAAATATTAAAAAATGTTTGATATAAAAAATTTAAAAAAGCTGCCTCTTAAACACGGTGTTTATATCATGAAAGATATAAACGGCAGGGTTATATATGTTGGCAAAGCTAAAAACCTCAGATCCAGAGTAAAACAGTACTTTCAATGTAAAGATACACGAGTAACAGCACATATACTTACTAAACAGATAGAAACTATTGAAACAATTGTTGTTTCCACAAATAAGGAAGCTCTTTTACTTGAAAACAATTTAATAAAAAAATATATCCCCAAATATAATATTCTATTAAAAGACGATAAAACATATGTGAGCTTAGTATTAACAAAAGAAAGCAAATGGCCTGCATTAAAGCTTATCCGTTTAAAAAAGCAGCCTACAGACAATAATGAATATTTTGGTCCCTACACGAATGCGAAAGCTGCAAAATCCGTATTAGATCTACTATTAAAGTTATTTCCATTAAGACAATGTTCTGATTTAGAACTTTTAAATAGAACGAGACCATGTATATTATTTGAGATAAAAAAGTGTATTGCACCATGTACAAACGAGTGTACAAGGCAAGAATATGACAAACTGGTTTCAAACGTTTTAAATTTTTTAAAAGGAAAAGACAAAACAGTAATTCAAGATTTGAAAAAAAAGATGGATATAGCTTCTGAAAAACTGGAATATGAGAAAGCAAATGAATATTTAAAACTTTTAAAAGAGATAGACCACATAATTGAAAGTCAATTTGTGGATACATTAAAAAATAAAAATACGGATGTTTTAGGATATTTTAAAGAGGGTACAAATCTTTTAATAGTAAAACTAATATTTATTAATGGAAGGCTTACATATTCTGAACATTTTTCTTTTTCAAATATTTTATCATCTATTGAAAATGCATTAGAATCTTTTATTTTACAAAACTATCTAAGACAAAAATCTTTTCCGAAAGAAATATTAATTCCAATAAATTTACCCTCTAAAAAAAATATAGAAGAGCTACTTTTTGAAACAGCCGGAAAAAAAATAAAAATTTCTTATGCAATAAAAGGTAAAAACAAAAAACTTCTCGAGCTTGCTAATAGCAATGCTAGGATACAGTTTGAAAATGAACATACAAAAAAATCATTAAATGAAAAGCAGCTTTTAGAACTTAAAGAAATTTTAAATTTAAAAAACTTTCCAAAAAAAATAATATGTTTTGACACTTCAAATATTGCATTAACAAATCCTGTCGCTGCAATGGTCACATTTATTGATGGTGAATTTGATAAAAAGAGCTTAAAACTTTTTAAAATTGAAAAAAATGCTCAAGATATTTTGGCATTAAAAGAAGTATTATTCCGACATTTTTCAAAATTAAAGCAAGAAAACTTCCCTGATCTTTTAGTTTTGGATGGAGGAAAATCTCAATTAAATGCAGCTCTTGAAATATTAAACAAATTGAATATTGCCTCTATAGATATGATTTCTTTAGTAAAAGAGGATGCAAAGCATACAAAAGGTTTAACGGAAGAAAAGATTTTTCTTCCATATGTTAAAGACCCTATGAGTGTAGACAAAAGATCTCCAATGCTTTTTTTACTTCAAAAAATTAGGGATAAGGCTCATGAAAAAGCAATAAACTTTCATAAGAAAAGAAGAGATAAATCTATAATAAAAACTTCAATATCCTCTATTGAAGGTATTGGAGAGAAAAAAACTAAAATGCTTTTAAAAAAATTCAAAAGTATAAAAAATTTAAAAAATGCAAAAAAAGAAGAGCTTGAAAAAATACAAGGTCTGACAAAAAAAGATATAGATAAAATATTAGGATTTTAAAGTTTCTTTTTTTGCTTCTTTATAAAAATCATAACCTTTTTTTACAAGATATGTCGCAAGAAAATTAGCAAAAAGAACATGATTCAAACCGGATTTTACCGTACTGCAAACACCTACATCTACTAAATGCAAACAATTTAGCTGAGTGCCAAAATATATTATTGGAATCGACATTGTAAGAGTGTTTAGAATTAATGTTTGTTTAACTTTTACAGCTCTTTTATCCACAGGCGCCATTTGAAGATCAGTGTTTGTAGATTTATCTTCTTCTTTGTGTAAAATTATTAAAGGTTGAACATTTTTTTTAAAAAAGATACTTTTTAAAACTTTTTCAGTTAAATCGCATAAATATGCAAAAGAGAGGATAGTTCCAACTGATAAAATAATTATAGAATGTTTTACAATTTTCAATATTGTTGAATCTCTTGCTTCCGGCAAAATGCCTCTTAAAAACAAATTCTCGTTATCTATGTATTGAACTTTCATAAATTGCCTTTTTTCATAGGTAAAAGAATAATTTTATTTTATAAAAAAGTCAAAAAGAAAACTTATTTTTAAAATTTAAAAAAAAGATTAAATTCATTTTTAAAATTAAAATATTTAAAAAGAGTTCCGCTAATATTTTTTTCTATTTCCAAATAAAAGTCCGGATTTTGATCATTCTTTTTTAAATACAATTCTACTTCAAGTTTATTATTAAAATATTTTGTTTTTGAATAAAACTTTTTATCCGAAAATGTTTTATTTAAATTTTGAAGTATATAAAAATTCATTATTTTCGGATCTACTTCAGAAATATGTTGATTCATCTTAATTTGAAGATATTGTTTTTTGTATAGCAAATAAAAACAGATAAATAAAAAAACCGATCCTAATAAAAATAGGCAGCCTATTTTTAAAACAATATCTTCATTAAGATATAAAAAATTCCAAATTTTTATCAAAAACTGATGATTTAATCCTGCAAAAATTAAAATACTGCTAATAACCAAAAAGATTAACACTACAATCAAGTGAAGTGCAGAAGTTAATATTTTAAAAAAATTCATTATTTTTTATCTTTTATTTCATCTTTATTGGACAAAACTAAATCCTCAAGATTTTCATCATCATCAAAATCTTCATTTTCTTTTGATTCAAAAATAATATTTTTAAATACAACATGAATAGATGATACATGAAGTCCGGATAATTTACTTACTTCTTCAGCAATTTTAGTTTGTATCTCTTCTGATTTTTCAGGAATTGAAAGACCAAACTTAATAGTTACCTCTATTTTAATTTTTACAGACTGCTTTTTATCATCCTGTTCTATATGGAT
>MGLU01000003.1:4920-10014 GCA_001796155.1 Chlamydiae bacterium RIFCSPHIGHO2_12_FULL_27_8
ACTTTCAATATTTCTTGAAAATAAAGTTTCCGGAAGTTTTATTTCTTTTTGATCCATGTCTTTTAATTTGTCGTACATTATAGTCCTCCTAAAAAAACTTTTAACTTAATTTTAAATTAATATAAAATTTAAGAAAACTATACTTTTACTTTTTTTTATATATGCAGACAGTATTAATGTTTATTTCAGCAACTATTTTTGGCTTTTTTTCAGCTAAAATAGCAAAATCAAAAAATAGAGAATCTTTTTTTTGGTTTAACATAGGTTTTTTCTTTGGAATAGTAGGTCTTTTGATAATTTTATTTTTAAAAGCTAAAAAATCAAAACTTTTAATAGACAAAAAAAATATTTTGACATTATTAGAAATAGCTAAAGACCAAAATTATTGGTATTATTTGGATACAAACATGAAGCAGATAGGCCCAATGAGCCTAAAAGCTTTGTTCGACAAATTCAAAATCGGAAGTATTTCAGAATCCGGTTATGTTTGGAACGATACTTTAGAAGATTGGACATATTTAAAAAACATACCAATCTTTAAAGATTATATATTACCAGCTAGCCTTAAAGATACCGGGGATCATACCACTTGAAGCAAGCTCTCTAAAACAAAGTCTAGAAAGTTTGAATTTTCTTAAATATCCTCTTGCTCTGCCTGTTCTGATACATCTGTTTCTTCTTCTGATTGGTGAAGAGTTTTTTGGAAGCTTATTTAGATCTCTAACAGCTTTCATTCTTTCTTCATCAGATTTTGACATATCAATAATAATTTTTTTAAAAGTTTCTCTTTTTTCTCTTTTAAGATTTGATAGTCTTTCTCTTTTTTTCTCTTTTTCGACGCTTGATTTTTTTGCCATATTTTTCCTTAAAATTATTTCTTACGTGCAGGGCCTTTTTGGCGCTGTTTTCTGTTTGGGTCTTTTTTATTAATTACGTAAAGCCTACCTCTTCTTTTTACCAGCTTGTCACCTTTAGAAGGGTCTGCTTTTATAGAAGCTTTAGTTTTCATATATTTTATATCCTGTTAAAAAGGATCTTATTTTATTTAAATTCTCTTTTCTTTTCAATCCTCTTGAAGAATTTATTTTATTTTATTATTATTTAACCTTAAATCTTACTAAAGAGGAAAAAATGAAAAGGACATATCAGCCATCTAAAAAGAAAAGAAAGAAAAAAATTGGATTTAGAGCTAGACAAAAGACAAAAAATGGTAAAAAAATTATTAATAGAAGAAGAAGAAAAGGAAGAAAAAAGCTTACAGCTTAATTTTTCTTTTCCTAAATCAAATCGTTTAAAAAAAAAATTTGAATTTCAGATTCTGTCTAGATCTAATAGATTAACAGGCAGATATATCGTTGTTAATTATAGGCTAAATCCACAATTGAGCCATTCTAAGCTTGGGATAACTGTCTCAAAAAAGTCCGGTTCATCTGTTAAACGAAATTATATTAAAAGAATCGTTAGAGAGTCTTTTAGGTTAATCTCGAATAATTTAGTTAATACTTTGGAAATGAATGTATTTTTTAAAGGTAAAATTGAAAACGTTTCATTTAAAGAAATTTTTAATGAATTAAAAATTCTTTTAAATCCTTTTTTAATAGAAAAATCTGTCACGACAATACCTGGGTAGCCGCTTTAGTCCCTTGCTCTGACAATAATAATTAATTACTTATAAACTTCATCAGTTTTTTTATGGAGTATTTTATGAAATTAGTATCATTCACAAGGAAAAATTTTGAACAAATCGAGCCTTTTTACAGAAAAGAAGGCTTATTTAAAAAAAATAAAGTGATTATTTCTTTAATAAGCGTAATAGTATTATCTTTAATCATACCTATTGTAAAAGCTACATCCCCTTGTCAAGAAAACAGGCTTATTTGCCATAGAGCTTGTCATGCTCTTTCTGCAGGAGACCCAAGAAATGGAGGAGGCTGTATTTTAGGTTGTGAACTAGCTTACTTTTTATGCAAATTCTTTAAAGGCTAACAAAAGAATAAAGCCCAAATAAATTGGGCTTTATTCTTTTAATTGATTTTAAAAATTATTCATTCAAAATAACTACATTATTGATTTCGTTATATATCTCATCAAATACCTTGTTAAAAATGGTAATTAAAACATATTTAACATCATCATCTTCATCCATATCATTTAAAAACAATTGAACACCCTGTTTTAACTGGTCTATTGTAATATCCGGATAATGTTTCTTTGTGGTCTTAATAATATCTTTAATAAAGCTTACAATATTTTCTATCTCTTGATCATTTAATTTTTCTAAAGAAATACCATAAACAATTTCTTTTGATACATTTATTTCTTTAGACTGATCAATTAAGTCATCTGCATAGATAGGAACATATAGGATTATTACTGCAATAACTAATTTTATAAAAATTTTCATATGAATCTCACAAGTTAAATTAAAAAAACATCTGAAGATTAGATGTAGAAATCTAATTTCAGTCAAACAAAAAAATATTTAACTATAAAAATAAATTACGATGTCATTGATAAAACAACTTTTTGAAGCATTTTTAAAAAAATAAAGATTTTTTTTGAAAAAAAGGGTGAAAAAAAATACAATTCACCGCCGACAAAAAAAGGAGATTTTAATGACCATAACAAAAGTTAGTAATCCAAGAGAATTTCATGTTCATGAAAGAGTTGTTAAGCAAGATAGAAGTAAATTTAGAGATCTTAAATATTTTGATGAAGAACCACAATTTGAAATCCTTGATTTAACAAGTGAAATAAAAAATTTATTTAATGCCCATTTCAAAGAGGTAAAAAAACTTTGGGAAGTTACTCAAATGTTAATAGATTTTCATACAAATTTAAATAACCTTATTGTTAGTAATGACACAGATATAGATGTGAAAGAAAACATTTTTAAAATATTAGACAAAATTAATTTTATTACCAGCAGTAGTATTGACATTAGAAATATTGAAAAAATTCGAAATGTATTTCAAGATTATGAAACATTACTTGATAAATCTATTTCAAGATATTTCTTCCTAAACAAAGAGAGAATTAATGAAACTCTAAAAGAATGCTTTCTTATTCAAAACGGAGAGCTTTTTCATAGTGAATCCGTTGAAATTTTAAAATATTATGAACATTTCAATTATAATTTAGATATTGAAAATGAATCAATTGATTTATTTACACGATACTTATCTAACCTAAAGAAAAAAAAATTAAATTTCTTAAAACCAAATTCTTTAAGATTTCGGCACTTAACAAATATTAAAGAAGAAAGAAATCCAAAACCGGCTTCTTGGAGAAAAGATTTCAAATACTTAATATTTTCTCATGAAGATCCATTAGAATTGGCTATAGAAAGTGTTAATAGTCTTGAAGCACTTATTATAGAGAAAGAAGAAATCATACACAAATTGGCACATTTTTTAAATATTGCAATATTTTTTGAAAATCATATATTGGAAATAAATGCAACAACCTCTCAAATTGATTTAGAAACATATTCCTCTTTAAAAACCAATTTTTTAAGAGATACAAATTCGTTAACCTTTGAAGATTGGATTACAAACACTAAACATCATTTGACATCTATCAATAAAGCTATCACTTCTGCTAGGAAAAGACTTGAAAAAAGCACTGACTCTTTATCAGAAGATTGTATAAAGAAAAGTGAATTTTTATATAAAAAAAATATTGACCATGATAATGAGATTGATTTTTATCAAAGCAAAATCACTTTTGAATTATTAAATATAATAAATTCAAAACTTAGAGACGTGCAAGATGAGATTTTCAAAAGAGTTAAAGTAAAAAATACTTTTGAAGAAGTCACCGGTTCGAGTGATGAATTTGTAAATGTTGAAGATGAAAGAGATAAAGGTTTTAAGGTAATTTAACTATAAAATAACTCTTGTTGACTGCTAGAATGGTTCTCTTATGCACACATTAAATGAAAAACAAAGAGAAGCTGTTCGGGCAGTAAACGGAAAAATATTAGTTTTGGCCGGAGCCGGTTCCGGCAAAACTAAAGTTTTGACATATAGGATAGCTCACCTGATTGAGCAGCATGGAGTCAATCCCCTAAATATTTTAGCTCTGACATTTACTAATAAAGCTGCAAAAGAGATGAAAGAGCGGCTTAAGGGTTTGATTAAATCAAAAAGTCAAGATGTCTTTTTATCAACATTTCATAGTTTTTGTGTAAATATTTTAAGACACAATGCTAGCTGCCTGGGATATTCTAATAATTTCAGTATTTACGATCCTGGAGATGTAAAGAGAATTGCAGTTAATGTTTTGAAAAATGAAATTGGCAGCACAATTTCTCCGACTTTATTTTTGGAAGCTGTAAGTAAAGTTAAAAACAAAAGTTTAGATATTGAGGGACTAGAAAATATTGAAAATACAGATGAAAAAATGTTTAAAGATTTATATACAAAATATAACTCTATATTAAAAACATATAACGCTGTAGATTTTGATTCTTTATTAACATTAACAATAGAACTTTTTGAAAAAAATCCTAAAATTTTAGAAAAATATCAAAATCAATATAAATATGTTTTGATTGATGAATATCAAGATACAAATATGGTACAGTTCAAGCTAGCGGACATGCTTACCAAAAAACACAAAAATTTATTTGTTGTAGGAGATGATGACCAATCCATATATGGGTGGAGAGGGTCGTCTGTTAATCATATTTTAGAATTCGATGCAGATCAAACCATAAAACTTGAAAAGAACTATAGATCAACAAATATTATCCTTCATGCGGCAAACAGCGTAATTAAGAATAATAAGGCAAGACACAACAAGACATTGTATTCTGATATTATAACAGATGAAAAAATAACTCTTTTTCATACTAAAACAGAAATTGAAGAAGCGGAAGCTGTGGTTGAAAGAATTTTAAAAATTAAGGAAGAGAGGAACATTAGATGGAAAGATATAGCTATACTTTACAGATCAAACGTATTATCAAGGAATTTTGAAACTCATTTATTAAATGTAAGCTATAAAAATGAAAACAAATGGGTAAGAGGCATCCCCTATCAAGTCTTTGGAGGCCTTTCATTTTCAGAAAGAGCAGAAATTAAAGATGTG
>MGLU01000003.1:10046-11045 GCA_001796155.1 Chlamydiae bacterium RIFCSPHIGHO2_12_FULL_27_8
AGATATGGAAGCTTTGTTAAGAATAATAAATCATCCACGAAGAGGAATATCTGATAAAACTATAGATGAAATTAAAAAGTTTTCTGAAAAAACAAAAATAGATTTTTTTAAAATTTTAGAAAAAATTAAAAAT
This sequence comes from Chlamydiae bacterium RIFCSPHIGHO2_12_FULL_27_8, assembly GCA_001796155.1. GTDB lineage: Bacteria > Chlamydiota > Chlamydiia > Chlamydiales > SM23-39 > O2-12-FULL-27-8. Next base: position 10,180 of record MGLU01000003.1, read on the forward strand.
AATGAAATTGGTACTGAAATAAATATTACTGACAAAGCAAAAGCTGCTATAACAAATTTTACTACAATAATTTTAGAAGCAAAAGAAAGATTTAATAAAGGATCACTTTACAAATCACTTGAATGGCTTTTAGAAAGAATAGACTATAAGTCTGCAATAGAAGAAGAAGTTAAATCAGAAAAAGCAAGAATATTTAAATGGGAAAATGCCCTAGAATGCATAAATGCATTAGCTGCATATGAAGAAGAAGAAGAAAATCCAAATCTTGCTGATTTTATTTCTACAACAATGCTTTCCAAGGAGAATTTGAACAAAAAAAGAGAATTTAGCGATGACAAACTGCAGCTTATGACTATTCACTCATCAAAAGGTTTGGAATTTGAAGCATGTTTTATTGTTGGTTTAGAAGACAACATTCTTCCGCATGAAAAAAGTTTAATGGAAACTTCTCTAGAAGAAGAGAGAAGGCTTTTTTATGTAGCGATAACAAGGGCAAAAAGATATCTAACACTTTCAATGGCACGAACAAGACTTTACAAAGGAAAACCAAAAGCTACAAATCCCTCTAGATTTTTATTTGAAATTCCTAAAGATTTTTTAAATATCTGTTCAAAGAAATAGAAATTTTCTTTTTAAAATAGCTAAATAAATTTAGCTATTTTCATTATTTTCTAAAAATTATTCAGCCGCGTCTTCTCTGTATAAAATCATCCAAGGCTGTCTTGCATTCCAAGCATTAAATGCTCTTAAATCATCCGGATTGGCCTGATTTCTTTGTATTATTGTTTTATCAATTAAAAATATAGAAGAAAAAAATAGTCCCCATCCTATAAATGGGAAAATATACGAAATTACGAATCCGGCAA
>MGLU01000004.1 GCA_001796155.1 Chlamydiae bacterium RIFCSPHIGHO2_12_FULL_27_8
TGACCGGGGCAGATTTTACATGTTACCCTGCATCGAGTATGAATGAAAAAGATTTTTTTAATCTTTTTGAAGTTTATATAGATGCAGTTTTTTATCCTATAATTGACAAAAAAAATTTTATGCAGGAAGGCCATAGGCTGGAATTTGCAATTCCAAATGATCCCGGCTCCCCTTTAATGTATAAAGGAGTTGTTTATAATGAGATGAAGGGTGCAAATTCTTCTATCGATAGTATAATTTTTCATAAAGTTATGGAACATCTTTTAGATGATTTAACTTATAAATATAATTCCGGAGGAGATACAGAAAACATACCAAAACTTACACATGAACAGTTAGTTGATTTCCATAAAAAATTTTATAATCAAAGCAATGCAATCTTTTTTTTATATGGAGATATCCCATTAGAGAAAGAACTCGATTTCATAGAAAAACATGCATTGGAAAATGCTAAAACATCAGAAAAAATAAAACCCTTAAATAAACAGAAAAGATTTCAAAAAAGAAAAATCATTTCTGATAAATACCCGATAGAAGAAAATTCCTCTATTAAAGAAAAAGATATTTTATGTTTTGCATATCTAACAACTCCTATCGAAAATCAGTTGGATTTATATGCCCTTTTAGTTTTAGATAATATTTTAATGGGAACTGATGCATCAATTTTAAAAAGAGCTCTTTTAGAATCAAAATTATGTAAATCAATAGAATCTTTAATCGATCAAGAAATAAGTGAAATCCCATATTTTTTAATATGCAAAGATCTAAAAAAAGAAAATAAAGATAAAATTTTTAAAATTATCGAAGATACATTTGAAAATATTTTAAAAAATGGAATTTCAGAAAGCATTTTAGAAGCTTCACTACATCAGCTGGAATTTTCAAGAACTGAAATATCAAATGATCAAGCGCCATATGGCCTTACACTCTTTTTTAGATCTGCTCTTTTAAAACAGCATGGAGTAGAAACTGAAAATGCCTTAGTAATTCATACTCTCTTTGAAAAGCTTAGAAAAGCATTCAAAGATAAAACATTTTTAGAGAATTTCATAAACAAATATTTTTTAAAAAACAGTCATATGGTTACATTAATTTTAGAGCCTGACACAAATTTAATAAAAAAAGAAACAGTTAACGAGATAGAAAATCTTCAAAAGATTAAACATTCCTTAGATAAAAACCAAATTGAAAATTTAATAAAACAAGCTAAAGAGCTAGATGAATATCAAAAATCTCTAGCTAATATGTCCTTTAAATGTCTTCCAAAACTAGTGATAGAAGATATTCCTAAAAAAATACAAAAATTTCCTTTAGAAAAATTTTCTTATAAAAATTTTGATATTTTTTATCATGACGCATTTACAAATGACATTATTTATTTTGATTTAGTTTTTGATATTCCGAAATTAGAAGATGAAGAGTTTTTACTTTTACCTCTTTTTACCCATATTTTAACTGAAATTGGAACAAAAAAAATAAATTTTTCAAAAAATTTAGAGAGAATTGAAGCTTTTACAGGCGGAATCCATGCATATTCTACAATGAATGTACAAGTTGAAAATCCAAATGATTTTTCTCCTTCGGTTGTAATCAAGACTAAATGTTTAAAAAGAAATGCAAAAAAGACTTTAGAAATTTTAAAAGATATGATTTTAGATTCTGATTTTAATGATTTTCATAGAATCAAAGAAATTATTCTCCAGGAATATAGCAATCTTGAAAGTTCGTTTATTGATCACTGCATGAAATATTCTACTATATTATCTCATAACAATATTTCTATACCTTCATATATTAATTCTAAAATTGGAGGTTATAATCATTTTAAATTTTTAAAAAAATTGTGCGAACAATTAAATGAAAAAACAAATTATTTAACTGAAAATTTTAAAAATTTATTTAATAAAATTTTTATATTCAACAGATTTGATTTAGTAGTTACATGCTCTAAAGACAATTTGAAAGAAATTGAAAAAAACAACTTTTTCAAACTTTTAGAAAATGATTATAAAACGAAAGAGAAGATTGATAAAAATATAAAAATTCAAAAGATACTCTCTAGTGCAATTTTTATTGCAGCCCCGGTTGCATTTAATGCTTCTTCATACAGAGTTCCTTCAATATTGGATGATCATTCATCTAATTTATTAATATCTTCAAAGTTGTTTGAAAATGTTTTTTTACATACTCAAATTAGAGAAATTGGCGGAGCATATGGTGCTAAATCAAACTATAACCCGATAAATGGAGTTTTTACATTTACAAGTTATAGAGATCCTCATATAAAAAACAGTTTGGAAGTTTTTAAAAAATCAATAAAATTTATTTTAGATAAAAATTTTACTGATGAAGATTTATTTCAAGCAAAACTTGGAATAATTCAAAAAATAGATCTGCCTCTTTCCCCCGGCTCAAGAGGAGCTTTTGCATACTTTAATAAAAAAATTAAAAAAACAGATGAGATAGAGCAAAATTTTAGAAATAAATTACTTAAATTAAATAAAGAAGATATTGCTGCATCATTAAAAGAGACGCTAGTGAAAGAAATTGATAGTGAAACATCTATATCATTTTGTTCAAAAGAAATATTTTTGAAGGAAAATCCAAATTTGGAAGTGATGGAAGAGTAGTTGCAATTTTATTTAACATAAATATAATATTTTTTAAAAAAATAGGTGAAAGGATGAAAAAAAAATACAATTATTTAATTTTACTTATTAGTTTCATTGTTCCATTTTCAAGTTTTACTCAAGATACAAATTATCTAAAAGAGACTTCCAAAGCATTTTCAAATGTTGCTAAAAAGGCAATACCTGCTGTTGTTTTTATAAAAGCTGAATATGTATCTAAAGAGAATGAACTTGCCCAAGAAAATCCTTTTGAAATGTTTCAAGATGATTTTTTTAAAAAATTTTTTCAAAATCCATTTAACAATCAAGGTCCTAAAATGGCTGCGGGATCCGGGTGTATTGTTTCTAATGATGGTTATATATTAACAAATAATCATATTGTAAAAGATTCCAATACATTAACTGTTATATTAAATAACGGGGAAGAATACCCTGCTAAAATAGTCGGCACTGATCCAAATACTGACTTGGCAGTAATTAAGATCGAAGTTAAAGATTTAGATTTTTTAGAATTTGCATCATCTGATGATGTGGAAATCGGAGAGTGGGCAATTGCTATCGGCGCACCTTTTCAGCTGCAGGCAACACTAACAGTTGGTGTTGTATCGGCAAAAGGCAGACAGAACCTAAAAATTACAAATTTTGAAGATTTTATTCAAACGGACGCTGCTATAAATCCAGGTAATTCCGGAGGTCCCCTATTAAATTTGGATGCAAAAATTATTGGTATAAATACTGCATTAATCACTCAAAGCGGCGGTTATATGGGTATTGGCTTTGCAATACCCTCAAATATGGCACAAACTATTATGAAGGAGATTATTGACAATGGATCGATGAATAGAGGCCATTTGGGAATATCTCTTCAAGTTGTAGATAAAGAGATTGCTGAAGCTTTAGATTTGGACAGTACAAAAGCTGTTTTAATATCTGAAGTGATAAAAGATTCGGCAGCAGATAAAGCCGGACTAAAACAGGGCGATGTAATTATTGAATACAACAATAAAAAAATCTCTACTTTAGCAACATTTAGAAATGAAATATCCATGATGGCTCCTGATAAAGTTGTAAAACTTGTCATTTTAAGAGACGGCAAAAAAATGACATTTAACGTTAAGCTTGAAAAGTTAAATGAACCTTCTATTTTAGCAACTACTGCAATAGATTTAGGTCTTGAAGTTGGCGAAATAAAAGATATTGATCCTCAGCTTTTAAGAAAGCATCAATTTTCAGACAATCTTCAAGGAGTTGTAATAACTACTATCAAGTTTAATTCAATTGCACAAAGAGTAGGTTTAAAGCCCGGCATGGTTATACAGCAAATTAATAATAATGCAATCAGAAATATATCTGATTTTAATGATGCACTAAACAAAATTGATAAGAAAAAAAGCATTTTGATGCTTATAAAATATCAAAACACACAAAGATATTTTACAATAAAACTTAAATAAGAGTAGGCCCGAAAGGGCTTACCTTAAAAATTTTAAAAATTCATTTGAATTTTTAACTTTTTCGAAATATTTTTCGTTTAAAATCCCTTCTATATTCAAATTATTAAAATCGATAGCTGTTTTAAGCCATCCGCCTGCAGGCTTTGGTTTATTGATAGCTGCGAATGCACGTGCATTATAAAGAGCAATAAGCTGTGTGGGAACTAATTTGTAAGCTTCTGCTGATAATTTTACTACAATATTAAAATCTTCTATTTCATAAGCAGATTTATGTAAAACTACTATACCCTCATTTCTTAGTTTATCTTTTATTGCAATCAAAAGATCATAAGCTTTTTTAAATTCTTTTTTTTCAAAATAAATAAAAGAAAGAACATGAGTTGCTTCTACAAATATCAGTCCTTTTTTTGTTTTATTAATAATATCTTCTAAAAGTTTTTTTGATTCTTCAAAATTTTGTGAATTAAAAAACATTTCAGCTCTTTTGAGTTCATCTGTTAAAGATGTATTCTGATCATCTTTGGACATATTTTTAGTTCTTCTAAAATTTTCAAGAGATTGAAAAGCGAAAAGAAAAAAAATAGCACCGATCAGATATTGACGATATAAGAATGAAACAATTGCAATTATAGATGAAAAAATTGCACCAACAAGCAAAGAAAATTTAAAACCTCTGACCCCAAAAAATCCTTCTAAAGCTATTCTAAGCAGCTGACCTCCATCTAAAGGTAAAATAGGAAGTAGATTTACGACTGCCCAAAATAGATTTGCTATTTGAAAAAGGGATATTAAAAGTAAAAGATTTGGATTTTTAAAAAAGTTAAGTTTTAGTAAAAATGCTGCAAATAAATAAATTAAAAAACCAAAAAAGGGTCCATTTAAAACAATAAGAAATTGTTTAAAATGATTTAAATTTTTACCTTGATAAGTTGTAACACCGCCCAATGCAACTAGTTGGATAACAGGCTTTTGTTTAAAGACTATAGCCATTAAAGCATGACCGAGTTCATGGAATAAAACTGAAACCAGGATAATTATTATCCAATAGAGGGTACCGATAAGACTTCCGCCCATAATAAAGCCTAATAATGCAGCAAAAACCCAGAAAAATGGATGAATAAATATTTGAAGTTTACCTATTTTCATTTTTATTACCTTTAATTTTCTATATGTGATAGAATTTATTTCTAATCAAGCAAATTTTTGTTATGTTTAACTTTTTAAAATCAAAATTAAAAAAATTTACCGAATTTTTTAAAAAATTTTCAATTGGAAAAAAGATAAAATCTTTATTTTCGAAGCCTTTTGATGAAAATTTATTTAATAACCTTGAAAAACTTTTTTATGAATCTGATCTTGGGATTTCAATTTCAACAGAACTTACTGAAAAATTAAAAAAAATTTTGAAAAAAGAACCGAATTTAAAAATTGAAGATATTTTAAAAATTTTAAAAGAAGATTTAAAAAAATATACAGTTTCAATAGAAGAAAAGCCGCAAAACTCCCCTCACGTAATAATGATAGTAGGAGTTAATGGAGGTGGAAAAACAACATCGATAGCAAAACTTGCAAATTTCTATAAAAACGATAAAAAAAAAGTTTTACTTATAGCTGCTGATACATATAGAGCTGCAGCTATAGATCAATTAGATATTTGGGCTAAAAAAATTGATGTAGAAATTGTTAAATCTTCTCAAGGGCACGATCCGTCGTCTGTTGTTTTTGATGGTCTCAATAAAGCTAAAGCTAAAAATTTTGATATAGTAATTATAGATACATCCGGAAGGCTTCACACGAAAACTGATCTTATGCAGGAGCTTAATAAAATAAAAAAAGTTTCAACAAAAGTTTTAGAAAGAGATATTGATGAAACAATTTTAATTATAGATGCTACGACAGGACAAAATGCATTAGATCAGGCTAAAAACTTCAATAACTATACAAAAATTAGTTCTATATTTTTGACAAAATTAGATGGCTCGGCTAAAGGCGGAATTATCATTAATATACAAAAAGAGCTTCAAATTCCGATAAAATGGATTGGTCTTGGAGAAAAAATTGAAGATATTTCAATTTTTGATACAGAAAATTTCATTGATCAACTTTTATCTTTAGATTAGCCCAATTTTTTGATATAACAATATTTAAATATAAAAAAAAGTATGCTAGAACATAAAGAATTTTCAGAGACAATAGATGCACTGCAATTACTATTAAAAGATAGTGAAGAAAAGTATATTTTTACATCTTTTGATGATTTTTTAATTGAAGCAAAAACAAAAAAGAAACTTATTTTTGATCCTATTGTTAAAAAAAGTGATTATTTAGCACAGATTAAGTCAAAAAAAATTGATTTTTCAAATGCATCTACTCCAAAACTTGTAATTGAGACAAAACAGGAAGAAAAGCCTCCTCAAATATTAGAAAAAAAAGAAAATTTTAAAATCGAAAAAAAACCTTTTATAAACGATATTGAAGAAAATATGGATGATATTTTAAAAGTTTTTAAAAAAATTGATTCGGAATTTGAAGCAGTGGAGCCTTTAAATGACAAAGACGCAAAAAAAATATCAAAAAAATATGAACTCAAAAATTTAGTGTCTGAAATTGTTATTTTAGCATACAAGGAAAATGAACTTGAGTATAAATTTTTACAAAAAGTTGCACTTGCATTAGAAGTATATTTTTATAAAACTAAAGTTGTGTCAGCTTATACAATTGAAAAAGACAATAAATGGGAAGATTTTTTAATTAAAGAAAAAATAAAACTTGTAATTTCATCAGATTATACAATATTTGAGCTTAAAAATTTAAAAAAGTATTTTTTAGAAAAACCCTCTCTTAATGAAAAATATATTAATAATATCCCCCTTCTTTTACTTCCTAGTATAAATCTATATTTAAAAGAACCTTCATTAAAGAGTTTTTTATTTAAAACTTTAAAACAAAAAATAGATAGTTTAAATGAGTGATTTATATGCCTCAGTAGTATTAGAGACAAACATTGTAAAAGCTTTAGATTATTCTATTCCAAAAGAATTGCAAAATGAAATCAAAGTTGGAATGCTTTTAGAAGTTCCTTTAAGAAACGGTTTAAAAAAGGGTTTTTTACTAAAAATAAAAGATAAGACTGATATTAAAAAAGTTTTAAATATTAAAAGAATATTTTCAAAAGAGGTTATTTCAAAAGATTTATTTGAGCTTGCAGTATGGATGAGCAAATATTATGCATCTAATCTATCTAAAGTTTTAAAATTTATTATTCCTTCGAGTATTAGAAAAGAAATCAATCCTAAAACTCATATTTTGATAACCTCTACAAAATCAAAAAAGGAACTATTAAAAATTTTAAATCTTTTAATAAAAAAACATCCATCGCAGGCAAAAGCTATAGAAATTCTATTAAAAGAGAATAACAAAATTTTTTTACAGGATCTTTTAGAAAGGGCAAATATTTCAAAGTCTCCTATTGACACTCTTATTAAAAAAAATATTTTTAAAGAAACTAAAATTTCATCTAATGAAGATATTTTAGAAGATTTGGAATTTTTTAAAACAAAACCAAAGATTTTATCTTTTGAACAAAGTGAAGCTTTGGATAAAATCAAAAAATCCATTACAGAAAGTAAATTTCAGACACATCTTTTATTTGGTGTAACATCGAGTGGTAAGACAGAAGTTTTTTTACAAGCAATAGAAGCAGTTTTAAAAGAAAATAAATCGGTGATAATGCTTGTTCCTGAAGTTGCATTGACTTCTCAAACAATTGAAAGATTTAAATCTAGATTCAATGAAAAAATTGCAGTTATTCATCATAAAAAAAGCCAAGGTGAAAAATCTGATATTTGGAAAAAAATCATAAATAGTGAAACTCAAATTGTAATTGGAGCTAGATCTGCTATTTTTGCACCTTTAAAAAACCTAGGTTTAATTATAGTAGATGAAGAGCATGACCAATCATATAAACAATCGGAAGAAGAGCCTGCATATAATGCTAAACATGTTGCAATAATGAGAGCAAAACTTTCAAATTCCGTATGTCTTTTGGCGAGTGCAACTCCATCAATTGAAAGTTATTATAATGCTTTGAATGAAAAGTATATTTTATCAAAGCTAACCCAAAGAGTAAAAAATTCCAATCTTGCTAAAATTCACATTGTTGATATGAAAGAAGAAATTTTACGAAAAAACTTTATATTTTCTTCTAAACTTTTAGATGGAATAAAAAAAAGGTATGAAAAGGGCGAGCAGTCAATAATTTTTCTAAATAGAAGGGGTTATAATACAAATGTAAGCTGTACTAAATGCTCATATATTTTTAAATGTCAACATTGTGATGTATCACTTACCTTTCATAAAACTGAAAATGAACTTTTTTGTCATCAGTGCAATTTTAAAAGAACCTTTTTTAAAAACTGTCCTAATTGCAGTAATCATGAATTTTTAAAATTCAAAGGTCATGGAACTGAACTTGTAGAAAAAGCTTTGAATGCGATATTTAAAAATATTAAAACACTTAGAATTGATAGGGATACAACAAGTAAAAAACATTCTCATGACGAGCTTTTTCAAGCTTTTAAAACAGGGAAAGCTGATGTATTGATTGGGACACAGATGGTAGTTAAAGGGCTTCATTTTCCATCTGTAACTTTAGTAGGTATTTTAAATACGGATTCAGCTTTAAGCATTCCGGATTTTAGAAGTTATGAAAATGTTTTTCAATTAATTACGCAAGTTGCCGGAAGAGCCGGAAGGGAAATAGATGGTGAAGTAATACTGCAAACATTTATGCCGGAAAATGATTTAATAAAACTTTCTAAAGAGCAGGACTATATTTCTTTTTATGAAAAAGAGATAGAAAATAGAAAACTTTTTAACTACCCTCCATTTACACAAATGGTAAAAATTACATTTTCATCAAAAGAAGAAAACAGTGCAAAAAATGAAGCTATTTCATTTAAAAACAAACTTATTAAATTTCTTCAAAAAAATATAATAATTCATCCTGTATCTCCATGCGGAAGATCGAAAATTAAAGATTATTTTAAATTTCAATTTTTGATTAGAGGTAAAATACTTCCAATAATAGACGCTATTAACAATGCAAAGAAAGAGTATAAGCTTTCAAGCAAAATATCCATGCTTGTAGATGTAGATCCTATAAATACATATTTTTAGCAATAGAGCAAATATTTTTTTTAAAAAAAATGTTATGTATTAAAATTTAAGATATTTCATATCTTTTAAAACTAAAGCAATAGCACCTTTAATGCCTTTTTCAGGATTATCATAATAATTATGTAAAAATGCATCTCTTTCAGCTTCTTCTATAAAATGCTTGTTTGCAAAATTAATTATATAATCGTTAATATGCCTTTGTGCGATTGAGCCATTTATTATCTGATCATAAAGAAAATTAATAACAGATGAAGGATTATATTGAGCCAATTCCGGATAGGTGGATAGTTTTGACAAAATTTTTAAATATAATTTCAAAACCACACCAGATATTTTATTAACAAAAATATTAAAATCAGAATTTGAGGGATCCTGTTCAATACCTGACATATCCGGATAAAAAAGTATTTTAATGATTCCTGCAGTATGTCTGTCATTATTTTTCAACCAATTTGGATCCCACTCTTCGGTTTTCATTTTCAGCAAAAGTAGACCTATTAAAGTATCTTCAAAAAGAGATATATTCATTGACATTCCCAGTTCAATTTTACTTCTCTCATAGCCGCAAGCTAACCATGCAACAGCAGATCTTAAAGCTTCATATTGTGCAAATGCACATTTATTACCCTCCAATGCGAGATAGAGTATTGATGTATCTTTCAATTGTCTTGATGCATCTGAGGTTAATAAGCCGGAAATTTTTGATAGAAAGTCACTAACTATCTGATTTCTTGTAGAACTAGCAATAACAATATTTAATCTTCTATTCAATTCAGTTTTAATTGCTTCTATATTTTGGGATTCTAATAATTCTTCAATTAATGGATCATTCTCAAGATTTTTTGATAAAATTTGAATATTTCCTTCATTTAATTCAATATTTGCCAAAAAATTTGTAATATCTTCAATAGGGCCATCTATTAAATCTTTAGGTAAGCCGGATATAGCTTTGCCATTTATTCTAGCAATATCATCTAATTTTGTTAAATCTGTATTATAAAGTTTTAAATCATCAAATTTATTTTTAGTTTTAAATAAATTTATAAAATCATTGACTATATTTTTATTGTCATAAATTTTCATTCCTAAATAAAGTATCAAAAATGCTGCGTTAACAATTAAAATAAAATTATTTGTAGCAGCAAAAACATTCATAATACACATTACAGCAGGATTTTTTATTATTTTTGACAAAATAGGATCAGGTATAACTTTATAATATTCGTTCAAAGATACTGCAAGTGATCCAATAAAAAAGGCGGAATAAAGTGGAGTCGCATATGCTAAAGTCAGGATTGAAAAAGCTATTGCACTAATATTTAATATCGTAAACAAATTATTTATTACAAATGCATTTGCTTTACTCCAATTATTATGTATTTTTTCTTTAAGGTTATTATCATGGCTCTTATATATCATAAACAAACATCCGGCACCAGCTAGAGTTGCAAGAGCCGGAATTTGAAATTGAAAATTTGCACTTTTAAAAAAATAATTTGCAATGTTGATATTCTGAGTTAAAGCACTCCAATCATGTATCGCTTGAAATAAAAATTGAGACCTTCCCTTTTTTAACTCACTACCTCTAATCAAATTTTGGGAAGTCATTAATGGTCCCATAACTGCGTTTGATATGGAATGAATTGTTGGAAAAGCTGCTCCTAATGCCATGTTTGCCTCAATTTTTAGTGCACTATAATATAT
>MGLU01000005.1:0-2510 GCA_001796155.1 Chlamydiae bacterium RIFCSPHIGHO2_12_FULL_27_8
CCATTTTTTCTCCCCTTGTTTTTTGTACTTAACTTTTATCTATTACTTATTAAACATCTATTATTACAAAAAAAACAATTTAATTCAAGAATTAATAATTTATTTAAATATAATTAAATTGTTAATTACTAACATTATATAAATTATTTTTAATATTTTTATTGAAATTTTCATAAACCGTTGTCGCTAAGGCACCTAAACATTATCATAAATCGTTTATTTTAAACGACTTATCTATAATTATTTTTTAAATTTTTGTTTATATATATCCAAAAAAACATAAGTTAATTAAGATGAATAAATTAAGTAATTTTCGATAGAAACAAAGTATGATATTTTGTATATTATATATTTAACTCTAATGAGGGCGAAATGATTTTCAGATATATATTACTGATTATAACATGCTTATTATCTATTTTAGATGCCAAAACACTTGTTTTGACCGAAAAAGATGTGAAGTCAAAAGCTTTAGATATTTTAAAAGCACATGCAAGCGGTAAATCCATTTCACCTGTTACTTTAGCCGAAAGAAGTTTAAAAAATTTTATTGACATTTTAGATCCTTCAAAGAGTTATTTCATAGAGTCGGACATTCAAAAATGGTTATATCCCGATGAAGTTTTATTGCATGAACTAATAAATGCGTTTAACAGTGAAAATTTTACTATTTTTGAAGAAATTTATTCAAAAATGCTTTTATCAATTGAAAGAAGAAATGAAATTGAGAAAAAAATAGACCTAAAATATCTGCCGAAAGATGTTTCAAATGAAGAATTTCAGGATCCGGTTTTTACAACATCTGAAAGAGAGCTTTTAGAAAGGCTTCAAAAAATCAAAGCAATCCAATTAAAAACTTTTGAAAAAATTGCAGATGAGAGCAGAGATACTTTTATTAAAAGACTTGATAAAAGAAGAATTACAAGAGAAAAAGAATTAATTTCTACTTCAAAAGAAGAAAAAAAATCATTAATGATGAGCTATATTTTAAAAGCATTCTGCAGATCATTAGATGCACACACTAATTATTTTACTCCATTTGAAGCAGAGCAGTTTATGGTGCAAGTGCAGCAAAAACTATCCGGAATAGGAGCTATACTTAGAGATAATCTAGATGGATTTACAATTATGCAGGTTGTAGATAAAAGCCCTGCTCAAAATGCTAATTTAAAAATTGGCGATAAGATAGTTGCTGTAAATAAAGAGAATGTAATAGGACTTGAAATTACAGAGGCAGTGGAATTGATTAGAGGACCTAGCGGCTCAAAAGTTAACCTTACAATTATAAGAGAAGAAAAAAACAAAGAGTCATATAAATTTGATCTTGAACTTTCAAGAGGTGAAATTGTTTTAGAAGAGAGTAGAATTGAAAAAAAAATTGAACCTTTTGGGGATGGGATTATAGGATATGTAAGATTATATTCTTTTTATCAAGACCAGCAAAATTCTTCAGCAGATGATATTAGGAAAATTTTAGAAGATTACAAAAAAAACTATAAACTTAAAGCTGTATTATTAGATTTAAGATCAAATACAGGAGGACTTCTTCCTCAGGCTGTAGAAGTATGTTCCCTATTTGCAAACAAGGGCATTATGGTGTCAATAAAGGACAATACGGGAAATGTTCAGCATTTAAGAAATACTCAATCTAAAGCAGTATTTGATGGTCCGGTGGTTATATTAACTAATAAAGCATCGGCATCAGCATCTGAAATTGTAGCCGGAACGCTAAAAGATTACGGCAGAGCTATAATCATCGGCGATGAAACAACTTTTGGCAAAGGCTCATTTCAAACTTTTACCTTAGAAAATTTAAAAAATTCTCAAGCGAACAGTTCCGGAGAATATAAAGTTACTAGAGGCAGATATTATACAGTTTCAGGGAAAAGTCCACAGCTTGTATGAGTAAAATCTGATATAATCGTACCCGGAATATTTTCAGAAATGGAAATGGGGGAAAAATATTCTCCATACCCTTTGGATACAGATGAAATCAAAGAAAATTTTGAGGATGATCTTTCTGACATTCCTGCATTACACAGAAAAAGGTTATCTATTCTCTATAAACACAACCTGCAAAAAAAACTTACCGGGTTTACTCAATTTTTAGAAAAACTTGAAAACAACTCAAAACAGAGGCTTGAAAACCTTCCAAAGTATAAAGAGTTTTTAACTGAAATTAAAAATAAAAATTATGAATCCACAATAGTCGAAGTAATTAACCAAAGTGATTTACAATTAGTTGAAGCATTTAATATAACAAAAGATTTATCATATCTTTTTGAATCTTATGAAAAGGAATTAGAGTAAGAAAAATGAAGGTAAGAACTAGAATAGCACCATCTCCGACAGGAGATCCTCATGTAGGAACAATATATATTGCACTTTTTAATTTAGCATTTTCAAAAAAAATGAACGGAGAGTTCATATTAAGAATTGAAGATACCGATCAAACAAGGTCTCACCCTACATATGAAAAAAATATTTTTGAAGCTTTAAAATGGGCAAAT
>MGLU01000005.1:2525-9947 GCA_001796155.1 Chlamydiae bacterium RIFCSPHIGHO2_12_FULL_27_8
ATTGATAAATAAAGACAAAGCATATTACTGTTTTGCTACAAAAAAAGAGCTCGATGAAATGAGGGAAGCGTCGCTTGTCAGCGGCAGCAAGCAGGGCTATGATAGAAGATATAGAAATCTTTCCAAAGAAGAAGTAGAAAAAAGATTAAAAAACAAAGAACCTTATGTAATAAGATTAAAAGTACCGTTGACCGGGGAATGCATTTTTGAAGATGGGATAAAAGGCACTATTACAACTCCCAACTGTGATGTTGACGATCAGATTATTCTAAAATCAGATGGTTTTCCGACATATCATTTAGCAAATGTTGTAGATGATCATTTAATGAAAATAACTCACGTAATCAGAGGCGATGAATGGATTAGTTCGACACCAAAACATATTCATCTCTATGAAGCCTTCGGGTGGGAAAAGCCTCAATTTTTACATATGCCTCTTCTTCTTGGTAAAGACGGCAAAAAACTTTCAAAGAGAAAAAACCCGACTTCAACTTTTTATTTTAGGGATACCGGGTATTTACCTGAAGCTTTGACAAATTTTTTAACTTTAATGGGATATTCATCAAAAGATGAGAAAGAAATATGTTCATTCAAAGAATTTTATGAAAATTTTGATGTTAAAAGAATTGGGACATCATCTGCATTTTTTGATATACAAAAGCTAGATTGGATAAATAAACAATATATTATTAATAACCTTTCAGAAGACAGTCTGTTAGAAAAACTAAAAAGCTGGCAGTTCAACGATGAATTTTTTAAAAAATTAATGCCATTAGCACATAGTAGAATAACTAATTTTTCAAATTTTATTGAACTTTTTGATTTTATGTTTACTTCAAACTTAAAATACACTGAAGAGATGTTTGTTTTCAAAGATATTACAAAAGAAAAATCATCTGTAGTTTTATATGTGTTTATGATTTTGATGGAAAAACTCGATACCCTTCAAAAAGAATCTGTTGAAAAATTATCACATGAAGTAGCTGATCTTTTTCAAATAAATCATAAAAAAGTTGTAATACCGCTTCTTTTTGCTGCTATTATGGGAAAACTTTTTGGTCCTCCTCTTTATGCATCCTGTGAAATACTTGGCAAGGACAGAGTAAGAGCAAGGCTTTTAAAAGTTTTAGAATTTTTAAATGAAATGTCGAATAAAAAAATTGCAAAAATTCAAAAGCAGCTTGAAAAAAATGATTTATCAGAATGGTTTAGAAGTTAATCTACATCCTGAATCTCAATATTTTTTTCTGAAATAATATAATCTCTTTCGTGTGCACTGTTATCGCAACTGCAAAGAAATAAGATTGCAATTAATAATATAACCTTCATATATATCCCTTAAGATTTAATTAATTTTTGTTTATATTGTAAATATAGAAAACTTGAGAAAAAAAATGAATAAATATTCATCACAAAATCCATTTTTAACAAAAATTATTAAAAGAGAGGTCATTTCAAAACAAGAAAAGGATACTTTTTTAATAATTTTAGATATCAAAAATTTTGAAGATGCTTTTCTACCCGGCGATAGTATTGCAATCATTGCTGAAAATTCTGAAAAAAATGTAAAAAAAACAATTAAGTACATGAGAGCAAATGAAGATGAAATAGTTAAAAATCCAAAAACAGGAGAAAAAGTTTCTCTTTATAAATTTTTGAAAGAAAGTGCAAATTTGAGTAAAATAAAAACTTCTTTAATAGAACTGCTTGATAAAAATCTTCCTCAAAAAAAAGTTATTGAGCTTATTAATTCATATCATATATGGGATCTTTTAAAAAAATTTAAAAACCACAACTTAACTGCTCAACAAATTATTGATGTAATGCTTCCGATGCTTCCAAAACTGTATTCTGTTTCTTCTGCAAGAAGCATGTATCCTAATGAAGCACACTTACTAATTAGAGAAGTAAAATATGTTTTAAATAATGTTCAAAGGCGTGGTGTTGCAACTGAATTCTTATGTAAAGGAGCCAAAGTAAATAAAACTTTAATAAAAATTTACATTCAAGAGACAAGCAGTTTTTGTCTTCCCAAAGAGAGAGATCTTCCTATTATCATGATTGGAGCGGGAGCGGGTCTTGCACCTTTTAGAGCATTTTTAGAAGAAAGATATATAAATAATCATGAAGGGTTAAACTGGTTGTTTTTTGGAGAAAGAAAAAGAGAAAACGATTTTTATTTTAAAAATTTCTTAGAAGATTTAGAGACAAAGAATTTACTTAGATTAACTCTTGCATTTTCAAGAGATCAGGAAGAAAAAATATATGTACAGGATAGAATGTATGAAAACAGATCTGACATTTGGCAGTGGCTTCAAGAAAAAGCAATAATTTATGTATGCGGATCATCAAATTTAGGAAAAGAGGTAGACAATAAGCTTTTAGAAATTTTTAAAAGTGAAGGCAATTTATCATTTGAAGAAGCAAAAAACTTTTTATTATTACTTTTGAAAGAAAAAAGATATTTGAAAGATGTTTATTAAAATTTTTGTATAGATAGAATACAAAAAACCGAAATCCCCTCACCTAATCCAAAATTTGTAAGTCCATCTCCGGAAGTAGCAGTTATCCCCACTTGAGAAATATCAATATTTAAAATATTAGAAATACTTTTTCTTAATTCTAAAATTTTTGGCTGGATTTTTGGTTTTTTTGCTTCAATAGTAAAAGCGACATGTAAAATTTTACAATTTTTCAAAGTTTCCAAAGCTTTTTGAACATATACTTTTGAATCTGTAATACCATCTTTCTTACATAGCTCGATTGCAATATCGCCCAATATAGGCACATGGGTAATAGAAGTAATTGCATTACAAATGCTATGTAAAATTACATCTCCGTCCGAATCTGCGGCAAGACCTTCTATATCATCGAATAACATTCCTCCTAAAATTAGAGGTTTTTTATTCCCATTTTTTAAAAACCTATGAGAATCCCGGCCAATACCTGTAACAAAAGTTGAAAAATTTTCCATAAAATTATGGTACCAAAAAAAATAAAAAAAATACATCAAGATTAAAAAATTAAAATTTATTATTATTAAAAGAAAAATTTTATGTATAGCGACAGTCTTCAAATTTTCGGTGAAATCCCCCTTAACGGTGAAATAAATTCATCCGGTGCAAAAAATGCGATGACAAAACTTTTAGTTTCGTCAATGCTCTCTGATAAAAGATGTGTTTTTTATAATGTCCCAAACATAAAAGATGTTGAAATTACTTTAGATCTTTGTTCACAAATTGGAATGGAAATAGATTGGGATAAGGAAAAAAAAATAATTTCTGTGATAACAAAAACAATCAAAAACACATTTATTCCGCAAAGATTTTCAGGAGCGAATAGAATCCCTATTCTTTTGATTGGAGCTCTTCTTGGCAGAACACAAGAATCTATTGTTGTTCCGGCTCTTGGAGGAGATGAACTCGGTGCTAGACCTGTAAATTTTCATGTTTCATCATTTAAAAAACTAGGTGCAGAAGTTGAGTTTACAAATAATGAATACATAGCAAATTCAAAAAACGGTCTGAAAGGTGCACTGATAATTTTAGACTATCCGTCTGTTGGTACTACAGAAAACACAATTTTGTCTTCTATTAGAGCGAAAGGGAAAACTGTTATAAAAAATGCTGCAATGGAACCTGAGATAATTGACATTATTCTTTTTTTACAAAAACTTGGAGCTAATATCTCTATAGATACAGATAGGACAATAACTATAGAAGAGACACAAAATTTCAATGAAGTCGAACATTTTGTTTTACCGGACAGAAATGAAATAGTTTCATATGCTCTTGCAGCAATAGCGACTAAAGGAAAAATTTTCATTAAAGGAGCTGAACATCTTCATTTAATTACTTTTTTGAATAAGTTAAGAGAAGTAGGTGCAAATTTTAATGTAAAAAAGGATGGTATAGAATTTTTTTATAAAAATCTTTTAAAAGGTTCTCTTCATATAGAGACTGATGTTCATCCCGGATTTATGACCGACTGGCAACAACCTTTTGTTGTTTTATTAACTCAGACAAAAGGAATTTCAGTAATTCATGAAACAGTATATGAAAATAGATTTGGATATATTCATACGCTGAACCGGATGGGAGCGGATATTGATCTTTTTTCACAATGTTTAGGATCGGCTAAATGTAGGTTTAATTCATTAAATCACAAACATTCTGTTGTTGTGAAAGGTGCTACAAAGCTTGTAGGTAAAAATATTTTTATACCTGACTTAAGGGCCGGTTTTGCATATGTAATGGCAGGTTTGATTGCTGAAGGGGAAACTATTATCCATGGTGCTCCATTTTTGGATAGAGGGTATGATACCTTTTTAGAGAAACTACAAAGTTTAGGGGCAAACATCTCCAGAAAAACCATAAAAACAAACGTAAATGTTTAATAATCAATTAGTTTGATTTTTAACAAACAATAATATATAATTACATCACTAATAAATAAAAGATATTAAAAATATGCAAATATATTTAACAGATGTTGAAAATTTAATTAATTTCTTAAGGCTTAGCGAAGAAAACCAAAAAAAAATTTTAAAAAGGCCTAAATTTCCACTATTAATCCCCTACGAACTTGCTAAAAAGATTAAAAAGAATGATTTGAATGATCCTATTTTAAGACAGTATGTTCCATTAATTGAAGAGGAAAAATTTAAAGAAAATTATTTAAAAGATCCATTACAAGAAGAAAAATTTTCAAATGAAAAATTCATAAAAAAATATAAAAATCGAGCACTTCTTTTATGTACAAGCAACTGTTTTGTACACTGCAGGTATTGTTTTAGAAAATTTTTAAAAAAAGTTGATAATAAAACTTTTGAAAATGAATTAAAACTTTTGGAAGAAGACAAAACTATAAATGAAATTATTTTATCCGGAGGAGATCCTCTAACACTTCCGAATAAAAGACTCTCCGATCTTTTTGAAAAATTTGAAGGCATGGAACATATAAAAACTATTAGATTTCACACAAAAGCTTTAACAACATTTCCGAGTAGATTTGATACACAATTTTTCGAAATATTAAAAAAGAGTAAAAAACAGATTATTTTTGTATTTCATATAAATCATCAATCTGAAATTGATGATCATGCGATTGAACTTATTGAAAAGTTAAAAAGTTTTAACTTTTTATTATTCAATCAAGCAGTTTTATTAAAAAATGTTAATGACAATTCTCAAATTTTAGAAGATCTTTTTAAAAAGCTTGTTAAAATTGGAATTGTTCCATATTATCTTCACAATTTAGACAAGGTAGAAGGAAGTTCTCACTTTGAAGTTTCTAAAGAAAGGGGTAAAAGAATCATGAAAGAACTTTTAGAAAATTTACCCGGTTATATGGTTCCAAGATATGTTGAAGAGATACCATTTGAAAAAAGCAAGACCCCAATAATGTAACGGAAGATTAAAAATCTTTTATCATTTTGTTGGCATTCATTAACATAATAATGGTTCTCAATGTAAGAACTTTATCATGCAATTTACCTAGTCAGGAATCCATTGTCTTTAGACAAGGGAAAGCTCAATAACTACATTTTATTTAAAGGAGATAAACCCAGAATATCAAAACCCTGTTTTAATATTTTTTCTGTTAAATGAGAAAGCAGCAGTCTTGGTTTTTCTTCTAGAGAACCAATAATTTGACAATCTCTAAAAAAACAATTAAATTTTGTAGCTAAATCATATAAATAATCTGTAAGTCTGTTTGGAAGAAGATCTCTAGACATTATATCCAAAACCTCTGCAAATCTAAAAAGGTGAAATCCCAAAGAAATTTCGGAAGGATGTTTAAGTTCAATTTTATCATTTGTTAAAAGTTCGGCTATATTGTATGAGCTTTTTCTTTTTACCGATAAAATTCTCACATATGAATAAAATAAAAAAGCTGCAGTATTGCCTTCTAAAGAAAGCATTTTGTCATAAGAAAAAACATAATCTTTGATACGATGATTTGAAAGATCTGAATATTTTATAGCACTAATTCCAAGTTTTATAGCTTCTTCATTTAATTGTTTTTCATCAAGTTCAAGTCTGGATTTTAAAACATCTTTTGCACTTTCTACAGCGGCAAATAAAAGATCGATTAATTTCGTAGTCTCTCCCTCTCTAGTTTTAAATTTCTTTTTATCTTCACCTAAAACAACTCCAAAAGTTACATGATCGAATTTTGTTTTATTAGGATCTAGATATTTAGCTTTTACAACAAGATCATAGATCATTTGAAAGTGAAGAGCTTGCCCGGCATCTGTAACTACTATAATTCTATCTGCTTTTTCTATTTCACATCTATGTTTGAATGCAGCAATATCGGTTGTATCATAATTGAATCCCCCATCAGATTTTTGAACCATAACAGGAAGAGGATTGCCTTCTCTATTTTGATATCCTTCTAAAAAGACACATTTTGCTCTATCAGATATTTCAATTAATCCTTTTTTTTCTAAATCATTTACAATATTTTGCAGCTCGCTATTATAAAATGATTCGCCTCTATCATTAAGTTTTATGTCCAATAATTTATATATCTCTTGAAAAGCGGTTCTTGAAATATCACATATTGCATTCCAAGCTTTTAAGGCATTTTTTTCTCCGCTTTGTAAATTTACAACTTCTTTTTGAGAGTCTTTTTTAAATTGTTCATCTGAGTCAAATAACTTTCTAGCTTGCTTGTACCACAGTGTTAAAGTAGTCAAATCAATCTTCTTGCTATCATCCAATACGTCTTTATGATATTTTTTTAAAAAACTTATAAGCATTCCAAACTGAGTACCCCAGTCACCAATATGATTCAATCTCAGAACGTCATGACCTAAAAACTCAAAAAGTCTAGCTAAGCTATCACCAATTATAGTAGATCTTAAATGACCGACATGTAGTTCTTTTGCTATATTTGGAGAAGAAAATTCAACTATAATTTTTTGAGGAATAATTTTTTTTATACCAAGCTTTTTATCAAGAATATTTTTATTTAAAATTTCTGATATATACTCTGAAGAAATCGTTATATTTATAAAACCCGGTCCGGCTATTTCTACTTTTGAAAAAAGTTCTTTTAAATCTTCTTTTGAATTTAAATTAAAAATTATTTTATCAGCTATTTTTTTTGGATTTTCTTTTAAAATTTTTGACAGTTTTAAAGCGTTATTACATTGATAGTGGCCAAAACTCTCATTTAAAGTTAAAGCAACATCTGCATTTGCATCTTCCAAAGATATTTTTTCATCAAAAGCTTTTAAAATTGCTCGTGTAAGTCTATTTTGCAAAAACTCAATAAATAGTGTGTCCATGCCGATTAAAATATTATTTTTCTTTTTTAAAATGTTATACCATATCAATACTTATTTTTCTCTATAATATATAGATTTTAAAAAATTTCTTTTATTTTTTTTAAAAAGAATTTTTTAAAAATATT
>MGLU01000005.1:10089-13221 GCA_001796155.1 Chlamydiae bacterium RIFCSPHIGHO2_12_FULL_27_8
AGATTTTTTACAAGACGAAAAAAAAGCTGATCTTATCAATTCTTATCTTTTTTTTATTGAGAAAGAAAATAATTTAAAACCGGTGCTTTTCCCTCAGGAAAAGAAAATTTATAAGAGTTTAGATGAACTTTTAGATAAATTGGAAAATGAAAAAAAACTATATAGAGAGACTGAAATCAAAATCCGGTTTGGAAGCGAATCGGTTAATGAAGAAACTAAAAAAATATATATATGCCCATTTACAGGTAAGGTTTTTGGAGATAATACACACCCAAATCCTCAAGATGCCATATACGACTGGGTATCAAAATGCAAAGAAAATACGGAAAGAATCGGCGGATTAAAATCTAAAAGATTCTTTGTTTCTGAAGATCCTGAGATTATTGCTAAATATATTACTAAAAGAAAAGAACCAATCACTAAAATAGTATTTTCATCCGTGATCACCGGGAAATTATTTAACTCAAAAAAAGCTGTTATTGATGATTTTAAGAAACACCATGTTAAATTTCTAACATTGATGGAAGTACAAAATCAAAATAAATTTCAAATTGAAGACAGCTTATTAAAATTCATTGAAAAAAATCTAACCGAAGAAAAAATTAAAAACTTTGTAAATCTCCTAGCAAATTATAAAGAATTCGAACCATATTTGGAACAATGGGTAGGATAGAAAAAATAATTTCTTCTAACTTGGATGAAACACAAAAATTAGCTTATAATTTTTCTAAAAATTTAAAAGCAGGAAGTGTTGTTGTTTTTTTTGCCCCACTTGGTGCCGGCAAAACAACTTTTATTAAAAATATTGTACAAAATTTTTCAAAAAAAAATATTGAAGTGACTAGCCCTACTTTTGTTTATATGAATATATACGACACAGAAACTCCAATTTATCATTTTGATCTATACAGAATAAAAAACTCTAGTGACTTTATTAATTTTGGCTTTGATGAATATTTTTCTAATAATGGTATATGTTTAATTGAATGGGCTGAAAACATTTTAGATATTTTACCTAAAAATTCTATAAAAATTAATATCAATCACTTAGGTAAAAATAAAAGAGAATTTATTTTTGAGTATGCCTCATGAAACAATTAAAAAATGAAATATTTGTTTGTCTTGATTTTGAGTCAACCGGACTAGATGTTGAAAATGACAGAATAATTGAAGTTGCAATAGTTAAATTTACTTTAAATGAAATTTTAGAAGAATATACAACTTTAATTGATCCGGAAATATCAATACCTCAAAATTCAATAGACATTCATAACATTTCTCAAGAAATGACTAGTGGAAAACCAAAGATTAAAGAAATTTTACCAAAAATATTATCTTTTATAGAAGGATATATATTGATGGGCCATGGAATAAATTTTGATATAGATTTATTAAAAAATGAGTCCAACCGAAATCTTTTGGTTTTTGATACAAACAAAGTGAAGTATATTGACACATTGAGACTGGCAAGACTATATGGAAAGTCTCAGATCAATTCTTTAAAGCATCTTTCAAAACATTTTAATATTGAATTTGACGGGGCTCATAGAGCTTTAAATGATGTTTATGCAAATATAGAAGTTTTTAAAAAGCTTATTCTAAATTATTCTAAAGCAGAAGAAATCCTAACAAGACTTCAAAAGCCTATTCTTTTAAAACAAATGCCTCTTGGTAAACATAAAAACAGACCATTTGGAGAGATACCTATAGAGTATTTAAAATGGGCTTCTTCAAAAGATTTTGATATTGATCTATCTTATTCAATTAGGCATGAAATAAATAAAAGAAAAAATATTTTAAGTTTTGAAAGAGCATCAAATCCATTTTCCGGATTATAAAATTTGATTTTATTTAAAAAAGTATCTATAAGAATTAGGTTATGGATAAATTAACATTAAAAGATATTGATCTAAAAAATAAAAAGGTTTTAGTTAGAGTAGATTTTAACGTTCCTTTAAATGAAGATTTATCTATATCAGATGACACAAGAATAAAAGCTTCCTTAGATACTATTAATTATCTTCTAAAAAATAATTGTTCGATTATTTTAATGAGTCATTTAGGTAGGCCAAAAGGTAAAAAAGATAAAAACCTTTCATTAAAAAATGCAGCTAAAAGACTATCTATACTTTTAAAGCATGAAGTGAAATTCGCAGATGATGCTATTGGCAAAGATACAGAAAATTTTAAAAAAAATTTAAAGCCGAAAGAGATTTTACTTTTAGAAAATTTAAGATTTCATCCTGAAGAAGAAAAACCAAAAGATGATAATAAATTTGCAGAGGAATTAGCAAAGGGCTGCGATATTTATGTAAATGATGCATTTGGATCATCTCATAGAAAACATTCTTCCATTTTTCAAATTACTAATTTTTTTAAAAATAGAGCTATAGAGGGTTTTTTATTAGAAAAAGAGGTAGATTTTTTATATAAGGCAATTCAGGATCCCAAAAGACCATTTTATGCAATTATAGGCGGTAAAAAAATATCTACAAAAATTGGTGTTTTAAATTCACTTTCTGAAATTGTTGATGCAATTTTTATAGGGGGTGCTATGAGCTCAACTTTTTTTAAAGCGATGGGTATAGATGTAGCATCTTCATTAGTTGAAGATGATTTTTTGGATGAAGCAAAAAAAGTTTTAGAAAAATTTAAAATAAAAAAAGTGCCGATTTATTTACCGATAGATGTTCTTTTAGCTAAAGATATAAAGGAAGAAACTGAAACTAAAATAGTTGAAAGCGACAAAACCTTTTTAAAAAATTATCAAGCTGTTGATATCGGACCTAAAACTATTAGTGATTGGGAAAAAAAATTAAAGCTTGCAAAAACAATTTTCTGGAATGGTCCTCTTGGAATCTTTGAAATTGATAAATTTTCTTTAGGAACAAATAAAATTGCTAAAATAATTTCTGATATTGATGCTGTAAAAATTGTTGGCGGCGGAGATTCTGTTGCTGCTATAAATAAATTACATTTGGAAAAAAAATTTACACATCTTTCCACAGGTGGAGGGGCATCACTGGAGTTTATTGAATTTAAATCACTTCCCGGTGTTGAAGCTTTATCAGATCAATAATTTATTAAATTATTTTTTTGACATTAATTTATATATAATTTTTTATTTGAAAT
>MGLU01000006.1:0-10036 GCA_001796155.1 Chlamydiae bacterium RIFCSPHIGHO2_12_FULL_27_8
TCCAAAACCCAATTTAAAACCAGACTGGAAATCAAAATTCATATCAATAGTTCTTCTTGTATTAACAGCACTTATTGATCCTTCATTTACTATTCCGGGATCTAAACCATCTTCAATTCCTTGCCAGTATATATAAGAAGCAGTTGCATAAAAGTGGTTGCAAGGCAGTTCATATCTGGCACTTTCATTATATCCTGATGTAAAGTTTCTTTCCGTCTTAGCTATTTCACATACTGTAGTGCAATCATTTTGTTGGTTATTTTTTTTATTAGTATATGCATCTAAATCTTTAGCTTTTTGTGCTATATCTAAATCCTGCTTTATTTCGTTATTTTGTATACCGGTATTTATATCTTTATTAATAAAAGCTACTTTTGAAGAGCTTTCAGCTTTATTAATTGGAGCTGCTATAGTTTCTTTTTTATTTAAAATAGAATGTTTTGAAACATGAGTATTATTATTTTTATTATTTACTACTGCAAAAACCAGATATATAAATAAACCTAACAAAAAAGTGTTTTTCAAATGCTTTTTCATATTTTTCTTCCTCTAAACCTTTAAGAATATTTTCTTCCTCTTATTTTTTACTTACGATTATAAATAATTAATGTCAATTTTATTTTAATGTAAACCTGCTTTACACATATTTATTTGAAAGAAATTGTTAAATTAAGTTAAATTGGTCATATTGTGAACTACATGAAAAAAGAATCTTTTTATCCTTATATAATAGTTGTCTTTTTATTATTTATGTCTGTTTCCATATCTAAATCAAAGATAGGGAAGTTTCAAGAAATTTTAATTGGTTCATTTATTCCTACGCGTGCGACCCTATATAATAAAAAGGGCGGCTCAGATTTAATAAGACTTAAAACGCTCGAGCTTGAAAATGAACTTTTGAAAAACCAGGCTAATAGTTTTTATGAATATTTACAGTTTGAAGAAAAGATAGGAGAACAATTTGATCTGTTAAAACAGATAACAACTGAAGGCAAGGAAGATTTATACTGGAATGAATTTTTTAGACGTAGAGCGGATGAAATAAAATCTGTTTTAAAAATTAATCTTGAGTCGATACCTGCAAAGGTAATATATAGGGATCCGAATTCATATAGCAGCAGTCTTTGGATAAATATTGGTGAAAAGCAAAATGAAAATATAGGCCGTTCAATAATTTCAAAAAATTCGCCGGTAGTAATAGGAAAAAATCTTGTGGGAATAATTGAACATGTTGGAAAAAACTCTTCAAGAGTAAGACTGATTACAGATGCCGGATTAATTCCATCAGTGAGAGCTATAAGAGGTGGAATTCAAAATAAAAAAGCTTACCAAGCATTAAAAGATTTTAAGAATCAAATTTTTTCCAGAGAAGATCTTTTTTTAGAAAATGAAAAAGAACTGTTGCTGAAGCAGCTATATTTATTAGAAACCAGACTGCTTAATGAAAAAGAAGATAATTACTTAGCAAAAGGTGAGTTATATGGAAGTTCAGAGCCTTTTTTTAGGTCAAGGGGCATAAAATTAAAAGGAGTAGGGTTTAATTATGATTATCCGGATGAAGAGGGTCCAAGTAGAGAATTAAAATCAGGGAAATTATTAATGGATAATATTTCAATTAAATCAGATCCGCTTTTAAAAGTAGGAGATTTACTTATTACTACAGGGATGGATGGGATTTTTCCACCGGGTCTTAATGTTGCAATTGTTTCAAAGGTTGAGGATTTAATAGACGGAGACACTTCTTATGATATTGAAGCTACACCTACTGCAACGAATATAAATGAACTTGATTTTGTTTTTGTTTTGCCTGCAATCGAATTTGATAACAATTAACAAATTTTTAAAATTCTATTTTTAATTTCATCTAAAGATAAAAGATCTCCAAAGGTATAGCGAAAAGTAGAAGTGCGGATTTTAGAAAAATCTTCCAAACATTTTTCATTAATAAAAGAGCTTAAATTTTTGAAATTTTCAATTACATGTCCGCAATTTTGAAGGAATGAATTTTTATCTTTTTTTAAAAAGAACATAGGTCTGTTAAAATACAAAAAATCGTAACCTACAGAGGAGAAATCTCCTAAATAGATATCACATTTATTTAATAGTGGATAAACTAAAGGATAATCAATTAACTGAACGATGTTTCTAATATTTTTGGTATTAAAAATTTTATAAAATTCGACAGGATTTCTTTCTTCTAAAAGAGGATGAAGTTTTATAATAAGGTTAAAATTTTTTTTTAAAGAATCGACAATATTTATATAATCTTGAAAAAATGTTGTTGAATTTTCTAAATCTTTCCAAGTAGGGGCATAAATTATAGTCTTTTTTTTGGGATCCAGATTTTTAAAAACTTCATTTTCAACTTTTTGATCATAAAATTTTTTAAAAAATAAGTAATAACTTAATCTATAATTTCCAATAACAGCAAATTTTTTAAGATTTTTAAAAACATTTAATTTTTTTAAAAGATCTATCATATGATTTCCATAAATAAAGACAGCATCTTGAGTTTGGTAAGCTTTTAAAAGATTTTTAGAAATAAGACCTTTGTCCGAATTTCCATGAGGTGAAAAAATAAATTGTAATTTTTCATTAAAAAAAGTTTTGTATATTTGGGTGTTAATCCAGAATTTACATTCAATAAAGTTGTCATATTTTTTAGAAAGCACAGATATATCTATTGGGAAATTATAAATGGATTTAACTTCAGGATAAAATTCTTTAGTTAAATTAAAATTTTTTTCATCTTCTAAAAAAAGCTCTGTTTCTAAAATGTATGCAAGGGGAGCGATATGATCTAAAAGATGGGTATCTTTGAAATTTATGCAGGCTGTATTATTCATTTTAAAATTTTGTAAATATTTTCTAAAGAATGGTTTCCAAAAGTATAATTATATAGGTCTTTTCTTTTTTTATGAAAAATTTTATCTTGATTTAAAAGTTTTTCAATATTTTCAAAAAAATTATCTTCTAGAATGTAGCCGCATTCGTAGAGATTAGAGTGTAAATTTTCATTATTTTTCAAAAAGAACATTGGTCTATTAAAATATAAAAAATCATAACCGATAGAAGAGAAATCTCCGAGATAAATATCAGTAATTTGAAGCAATGAATAAATTAGAGTAATATTGTCTAAAAACAATATATTTTTATATTTTTTTCTTAAAACAAAGATTAAATGGGGATCAACTTTTAAAGAGTTTGGATGAAGCTTTACAATTAAATTAAAATTATTTTTGAAAGAGAAAAATAATTTTTCATAATACTTGAAAAAGCTGGAAGAATCTTCTTTGTCTTTCCAGGTGGGGCAATATAAAATTGTTTTTTTGTTTTTATTTAAATATTTTGAAATTTCTTCATAAATAATTTTATCAAAAAATTTTTTATTTTTTTTATAATATTCGAGTCTATAATTTCCAATTGCAATAACATTTTCAAAAAGGTAAAGAACTTTTTTTTCGTATAAAAGGTCTTTCATTTTATTGGAATAAATTAAAATATTTAAATCTTCTTTAAGAGCTTCAAAAAAATAACAGGTTTTACCTTTATCTGAATTTCCGTGAGGGACCCAAATAGTTTCAATTTTTTTATTTAACAGATGCATTGGAAGTCCAAAATCTATAAGAAATTCTTTTCTAGAATGACATGCAATAATTGTTTGAAAATTTTTCACAATATATAAACAAATATTTTTTGGGTTTACAATTTGGAGATCAACGTTTTGATAATATTTTTCTATTAGATTAGCAATATTGTCATCATAAGTTATTAGAGGTATTTTTAAAAAATCGGATATGGGGACAAGATGATCTATGAAAACTTCATTAGAATGTGATAAATAGCAGGCGGTACCTTTCATATTTATATTATAGAAAAAAAAGCAAAATTTTGCTTTAGTTATTTAAATGAAAATAAAAAATATAATGCATTTGGAAGCTTCTGCAGGATGGGGCGGTCAGGAGATGAGGATTTTAAAAGAATCTCTTGGTATGAAAAATCTTGGATACAATGTTTTAATAGCTGTAGAAAAAAATGGTGGTTTATATCAACAGGCCATTGAAAAAAATATTAAAACATACGAGATAAGGTTTAAGAAAATATTTTGGTTTTTTTCTTTTTTTAAATTAATTTATATAATTTTAAAAAACAAAATAGATTTAATAGTAACACATTCTTCATCAGATTCATGGCTTGGTGGTATTCTTGGTAAAATTTTCAAAATAAAAGTGATAAGAACAAGGCATTTATCAACTACGATTAGAAAGGGATTGAATAGTAGAATTCTTTATGGATATTTAGCAGATTTTGTGATTACTACATGTACAGAAATTGTTACAGTTATTTCGGAACAATCGAAAAAAAATATTAATAAAATTAAATGTATACCTACAGGAATAGATCAGGATGTCATAAAAGTGAGTGATGAAGAAATAATAAATTTCAAAGAGAAGCATTTGTTGCAAAATTCATTTTTGGTTGGAACTGCTTGTTTTATGAGGTCATGGAAAGGAATTGATGATTTTTTAAATGCGGCTAAATTATTAGAGAAAGAAAATATAAAATTTTTAATTATTGGAGGAGGACACTCTGAAAAATATATAAATCTTGCTAAAGAGTTAAAACTACAAAATGTTTTTTTTACAGGCCATTTGGAAAATCCTTATCCGGCTATTGCTACATTGGATATTTTTTTACTTTTAAGCACAGCACATGAAGGAATTTCTCAAGCCTCACTTCAGGCGGCTTTTTTAAAAAAGCCGCTGATTACAACTAGAACAGGTGGATTAAAAGAGGTGTGTATTGATAATTTTAATGGGATAAATGTTTCAAACAATTCTCCTCTTGAGATAAAAAGTGCAATAATGAAAATAAAAAATGACAATAAAATGAAAGAAAAATTTGGGGAAAACTCTTCTATTATCATAAAGAAATTTACTATAGAAAATATGCTTTTAGAGACAGATAAAATATATAATAATCTTTAATTTTCCAAAATTTATTGATAATATATTTTTTAAAAATAAGGATTTGATATGAAAGAAAAAAAAGAACTTAATAAATACATTAAATTTTTAGTTAATAATCAAAAATTTTTTTTTACCACTTTAATTATTATAATATCATTATTTTTGGTTTTGAATCGAATATCACCATATATGAAAAACAAAAAATCTAATATTTATCAAGTTATTGATGAGAAATACAATTTATGCAGCGAAACTTATTTTAAAGATCAAAAAAAGATTGAAAATTTTATTACATTTCTTGAAGTGAATAAGATAGTAGATTTTAAAAATGAAAATGATTTTATACAAGAGCTTGCAATAATTTCTAATCCTTCAAGAAAAATTAAGGGTTATTTAAATAGTAAATTTAAAAAAAGTGATAATTTATATGAAATGTATTCAAAAGCTACAGTTTTAATTTCACAGAATAAATTCAATGAGGCGTTAAAATTATCCTATGAATTGAATAATAGGATAATAAATGATCAGTCTTTTCTTAAAAATGAAACTCTTCCGGCGGGTTCATTATTATATTCGTTGAATCTGCTTAGACTTTCAAATCTTGAAGGAAGTTTAAAGAATTATAATAAAGAGATTGTATATCTGGAAGCTCTTTCAAAGTATCTTTCAACCGGATCTGAAAATTCTATAATTAAAGAAGCTAAAGAGGCAATAGACCGAAGCTTTAAGGAAAACAACTTTGAGCTGAAAGATTTTATTTCTTATAAGAAAGATCTAAACAGCTCAAAATAATTATAACTTTTCTTCAGTGTCTTTGTCGTTGTAAGAGTAAAGTTTAGTTATTGAATGAAAAGCGTGACCTGCAAGCAATCCAAGTTCTGCAAATAGAATGAATGGAATAAAAATGCTTAAAACAAGTCTAACAATACCGATGACGATAGTTGTTGATTTTTCACTATTCATTTGAAGCTTTAATAGTTTTTTTAACAATTTTCCGACAGGAATTGGCATTGCTATTCCAATAATTGCTAATAAACCTGCAAAAAATATGCTCCATGATGGTCCTGTAAAAAATCCAAAAATACTGGAGATGGTTGCAATAATTAGTGATAAAATTAAAAACATCTCAGTAGTGTATTTTCTAGCAAATTTTTCAATTTCTTCTACAGAAACACCGTCTTTTAGTTTCTCTGTAAACTTTTCTTTTCCCATAAAAAAAAATCCTTTTTTTAAAATCTAAAACAAAATACCCATAAAAAATGGGTGAAAATATATTTTATTCTCATAACCATATTAAAATATTTATTTTAATTTTTTGCAATATATGAAAATAAGATGTTTTTTTTTCGTAAATTTTCTAAAATTAAAAGTTAAATTTTTTTGTAATTAAATGAAAAAAAATAAATTTTTAGATTTTTTATATTTTTTAATATTTTTGATTATATTTTTTGCTTCGATAATTTCATATTATTTTTATTCAAAGCCTATAGAATTAATATGTTGTGAAAAAAATACCATGGAAAAGGAAGAGGTGAAAAGAGTAATAAAACCAATTTTCAGAAAGGCATTATTTTTATCAGAATATAAGTTTGACATAGATA
This sequence comes from Chlamydiae bacterium RIFCSPHIGHO2_12_FULL_27_8, assembly GCA_001796155.1. Classification (GTDB taxonomy): domain Bacteria; phylum Chlamydiota; class Chlamydiia; order Chlamydiales; family SM23-39; genus O2-12-FULL-27-8. The sequence continues at coordinate 6,572 of MGLU01000006.1, forward strand.
TTAATGTTTTAAAAAATGAATTTAAAATAAATTTAAAAGAAAATCGTTTTGATGACATCATATCTCAAAATATTTATGAAATAAAAATTAAATCTTCGGAAGATATTTTTTTTGCTAAAGAAAATGAGAAGGTTTTTTTAAAAATTTCTGAAAATAATGAGTTTCATTTTTCTAAAGACAAAAGTTCAACATGGATAATTTTAAAAAGCTTAGACAAAGATAACATTCGGTTAGTACTTGAAGCGGATATTGAAAATCTTAAATTGGACAAAAAAATTTATTCTGATTCTGTTGTAATCTCAATTGAATCAAAAGTTGAGATTGACCCGATAAATTTAAATAATGAAGGACTTAAAAAACTGCAGAAGGCAAAATGGCAAAATGAGGACAAGTTTTATCAAATTTTAGAAAATGTATCTATACAAAGGCTTGAAATTGAAAAGGACTTTATTAATTTCAAAATTAATGATTTATTAATTTATAAGGATGGTCGTTGGCAGAATGCAAAACCGGGTGAGCAAACAGAAAATTATTTAATTGCTAAAATCGATTTTTTAAGTCAAAATAAAATGCGTCTTTCTGCTTTTGATATTGATTCTAGTAAGTATATTTTTTCATATTTTTTTGAATTTAGTTCGGATCATTTAATTAAATCGGAAACGATAAAAAATATTAAAAAAAGAACACATTCTCACATTAGTCTCGTAATGAACAACCAGAGGCTGATTGTTAAAGAAAAAGATATTCTTATCAAATCCGGCAATAGATATAAAATTTTAAAGAAGGGAGTTTTATTAAGTGAATTAAAAGGGGAGATCTTTTTTTACATAGATAAAATTTTTGAAGAGGGCAATAAATCATATTTTATTGGGTATTTTTTTAATGGTAACAGGGATAGTTTTTCGATGGTTAAACATCAGATAGAAAACAAGACTTTTAATAGAAGAGGAATAAAAAATGATTAAATATGTTTTAGTTTTTTTAATATTGATATTTTCAATTTTTTCAAATGAAAAGACTCTTTTAGAAGATGCGACAGCAAAAACTAATAGAGAGCTGTCTCAATTAAGAAATGAATTAAAAAGGTGTTTTGAATTATCTGAGAGATATTTTTCTGAAAAAAGGGATGAAATTGAATTTAAGGAGCTTTTACAGGAAACAAAAAAAATTAAAAATGAAATTTTAAATGTTCAGAATGAATACAAATCTCTTATTTTAAAAGAGAACATTAAAACTGATGAAGGTTATTCTTTTTGGGATGCGGGAGAGACTACAATATCCCAATTGATAATGGAATATGGTTCCCAAGATTTTTTATATGTTATACCCAATGAAATAGGATCTTTAAAGCTCAATCTTTTTTCAACTATTTCAATACCAAGAGAGAGTTTTGATGAAGTTTTGAAATTGATTTTAGTTCAGAACGGAATTGGAGTTAAAAAGATTAACCCATATCTTTCGCAATTATTTTTATTAAAAGCTGATTCATCTCATATAGAAGCTATTTTTACAAAAAAAGAAGAGCTTAATTTTTTTGATGACACATCTTATTTGGCATACATATTAAATCCTCCATATGAAAGATTAAAAAGTTCATTTCAATTTTTTGAAAAGTTTTCAGATTTAAAATTTACAACAATACATTCGGTCAAAACACAAATAATTATAATTTCAACAAAGGCTAATCTAGAGAGACTTTTGGATTTATATGACAAGGTTTTTTGTGAAAGGGACATGAAGACAATAAAGATAATAACTTTAAATAAATTAAATTTTGAAGAAGCGGATAAAATTATAAAGGCATATTTTTTAGAAAACGTTCAAAAGAATAAAGTATATTATCAAAATATTTCCAATGATGAAATATGTATAATTCCGAGCGGCAAGTCTTCAATAATATTGATTGGGGAAGAAAAGCTTGTTCAAAGAGCGGAGAAGATAATTTTGGATTTGGAAGCTCAAGTAGACGATCAAACTGAAATGATGGTATTTACCTATACATGCGAATATTCTGATGCTGAAGAGCTTTCTAATATTTTGGAAAAATTATATTCATCATTAAATGTAATTGATTTTCAAGATTCATTTCCAATTAAGGAGAAGGTAAAAACAGAGAAAAAAAATGAAAAAAAGAGTGATAAGGAGAATGCAAGATTTATTGTAGACAGCAAAACTAATTCAATATTGATGGTAATCAAAAAGGATGAAAAAGAGAAAATAATAACACTAATTAAATCCTTGGATATACCTAAAAAAATGGTTCAAATTGATGTTCTGTTAGTGGAAAGAAAAATTCAGGATAGGAAACAAACCGGAATAAATTTATTAAGAATAGGGAATGTTCAAAGCAGGAACGAAACAGCAATAAATTTTGATAGTGGTTCGAATTCTACTAGAAAGGGGCTTTTAGATTTTATTTTATCTAGGACGAAATCAAAACTACCTTCTTTTGATATAGCTATGAGTTTTTTAATGTCAAAGGATGATATGAAGATAGCTGACTGTCCTTCTATTATTGCAATAAACCAAACTCCGGCTGTAATTTCAGTTGTTGATGAAATTTCATTAAATAACGGAGCTGTACAAATTGATACAAATAGCGGATCTAAACTTGAAAAATCTTTTTCAAGAGCTCAATTTGGGACTAAAATTATATTAACTCCAACGATACATCCAAAAAACGAATTGGAGGATGTTGGATATATTACATTGCATACTGATGTTTCTTTTGATACTACCAAGTCAGAAAACAATGATAGGCCTTCTGTTACAAGAAGGCATATTGAAAATGAGGTTCGGGTTGCGGATGGACAGACTATAATTCTTGGTGGTTTAAGAAGGAAAACAAAAGAAGAAGGGAGTGAAAAAATTCCATTTTTGGGAGAGATACCCGGGATAGGAAAAGTTTTTGGAACTAATAGAAACTCTGAAAGCACAACTGAAATGTTTGTTTTTATTACACCTCATATTATTCAAAGCAATGAAAATAATTTAAAACAAAAGCAGATAGAACTTTCTAAGCAGAGGCAGGGAGATATTTTGGAATTTGTTACGAAGTTAGAAGAAGCGAAAAATAATAATAAGCTACAACTTTTTGAAAACAGTTTAAAACTTTTTTTTGACAAATGAATTTGACAAATGAAGATGAATAAAGAATTTGAAGTTAGAAAGGAAGAGATACTGAGAATACCATATTCTTTTGCTAAAAAGAATAATGTAATTTTTTTAAAGGAAGCTCATTTTAAAATATATATTGGAATTGATGATCCATTGAATATTGAGCCGATAAATGAGCTTAGACTTTTTTTTAATAAGGAAATTGAAAGTGTAAAAATAGAAAAGAGCAAAATTGAAAAGATTATAGAAGAGTATTATTTAGAGAAAAGGGAAGAAAAAAAAGAAAAATCCTTTGAACAAAGTGATTATGGTTATGATCTATTAGACAAATCTGAAAGCAACAGTGCG
>MGLU01000006.1:10047-10771 GCA_001796155.1 Chlamydiae bacterium RIFCSPHIGHO2_12_FULL_27_8
AAATTCTATAATTTTGGAAGCAGTGTCTCAAAAGGCATCAGATATACATTTTGAGCCTCTGGCAGATTCATTAAGCATTAGATATAGGATAGATGGTGTGCTTCAAAAAAAACCTTCTGTTTCAAAAGATATGCAGTCTCAAATTATTACAAGAATAAAAGTGATATCAAAATTAGATATTGCAGAAAAAAGGCTTCCTCAGGATGGAAGGATAAAACTTTTTTTAAATAAAAGAGAGGTTGATTTTAGAATAAGTACTATTCCTACAATAAATGGAGAAAGAGTAGTTTTAAGGATTTTAGACAAAACAAATATAGTATTTGGATTTGAAACATTGATACAGGATGTAGAGCTAGTTAAAACATTAAAGCATGATATTTCAATACCGGAAGGGATAATACTTGTAACCGGACCTACAGGAAGCGGAAAAACTACGACATTATATAGTGCTATTAGTGAATTGGATTTTAAAAAATTAAATATAATGACAATTGAAGATCCTGTTGAATACAAATTGAATGAGATTTCCCAGATAGCGATCAATCCTAAAATAGATTTAACTTTTGCAAAAGGTTTGAAACATATTTTAAGACAGGATCCTGATATTATTATGGTTGGAGAAATAAGAGATAAGGAGACGGCGCAAATTGCAATACAAGCGGCGTTGACGGGACATTTAGTTTTATCTACACTGCATACAAACGATTCCCCATCAGCGATAGCA
>MGLU01000007.1 GCA_001796155.1 Chlamydiae bacterium RIFCSPHIGHO2_12_FULL_27_8
GTAAGATATTGTTTTTTAGATTGATAACTATTACAATGCATTGCAATAGTTATCAATCTAAAAAACAATATCTTACGTTCAAATATTTATTATTAACAGTTGGGAAGATTGGTTTATTTTAGCATATTACTGTCCCACCAGTGTCCCATTTTGTCCAATTTTTTTTACGTCCAATATGATAGGTGTATAATGATGAATAGTATGCGCATGAAATAAATATCCTTCGCATTCTATATTTTGATTTATGTGATCTTGGCAATATTTTCTGAAAATATCATCAAGACAAAGAGATATTTCTTCTGGATCAGAATGTTCCATAATATTTTTTTTAGAATTTGCAGGTTCACACACTCGAGTTGTCATAGCGATTTTAAAAGATGATTTATCTAATTTCAATAACCAACAATAATCTTTTCTATCCCCATCTTTAATTGATGAATACTCAGGCGGCCCTGGAAAAAGTTTTAAAATTAACTTCCCCTTCAATAAAACTAATTTCTCAGGTTCATTCTCAGATAAAACAAGTGGAGTTCTATTTGAACACCAGAACACAATATAATAACATCCAACAAATATTATAAAAAAAATTATTAATAATTTTAGCCATTTTAAATAATATTTATTTTTCATATTCAAGAAACCTTTTCAAATGGTTTATGGCCAAATTCAGGTCTGAGATATACTTTCCCAGTTTTCAAATGTACTAATGTGACGTGTAATCTGCCGTCAATAGCTAACTGAACAGCTTCTTCTTTTGAAACCCATAAGCTATTTTCATTTTTTTTGATAAGGCATTGAGTTATAACCCCATGTTTTTTATGAACTGAGGTGATGTACCACTTTTCAATGAAATCTTCTCTTCCAACTATCCACTTTTCAACTTTTTCAATAGCTTTCCAAAAAATTTCGAATTCATGATCACTTAGAGACTTGATAGTGCGTTCAGGATCTAATTTAGTAATTTTAACAATTTCATCAATGTACATTGGATTATTAAAATCGTATTTTTTCATAGCTTCTCTAAGGGAAAGCGGTGAATATACCGTACCTCTTAACATAACAACTAATGCAAGATGTCCAGTTTCATAATCAGGATAAACTGCATATTCATTTTTTCCTTCTCTTACCTTTCCAATTGAATGTCTTTGTTTACTCATACTATATGGACTTGCTTGTAAATTGCCTGGATTATTACATCTCCAAGCTCTTGTTCCTCCACTTCTAATCGTCAAATTTCCTTTTTCATCAAAATACTGAACTGTAAACCTACCTTCTGGCTCACCAATATTCGGTGGTCCTATTTGTGCTTTTATATAAATCATTTACTATCCTTTTCAAATAGTTTTAATTATTAAAAAAATTTATCTAATATTTTTTTGAGTTTTAATTTTGATTATTTCATTTATCTTAAACATAAGAAATTGATGAAAATTTTTAACCTTTCTTTTTATATTTTTTCTTTTTTGATTTTGTCTTCTTTTCTTTAATCTGAGGTAAGGCACTAAGTTCAGCTTCAATTTCCTTAACAGTAGGTAATTGACCTTTTAACTTTTTGGGTAATGATGCAACAATTTTCGTTTCATATTCTGCAACTCCCATAGGTTTTTGAATATCTCTTAGGGCATATTCAGCAATGAAATTATCCTTTTTTTTACATATCAAAATTCCAATTGTTGGATTATCAGTTGGGTGTTTCATAATGTCATCTACTGCTGAAAGATAAAAATTCATTTTTCCAGCATGCTCAGGCTTAAAATCTGTAGCTTTTAATTCTATAACTACAAAGCATCTAAGTTTTAGATGGTAAAAAAGAAGGTCAATATAAAAATCTTTATCACTAACTTGAAGATGAACCTGTTTTCCAACAAACGAAAACCCCTGACCCAACTCGCGTATAAATTTCTCAATATGTTTCAAAAGTTCTCTTTCAATATCTTTTTCAACATGCTCATTTGTCAATTCAAGAAAATCAAAGTTGTATGGATCTTGAATAACATCGCGAGCAAGATTTGATTGTGGTTTAGGAAGACGTTTATCAAAATTTGTAATAGCTTTACCATAACGCTTATACCATGATGTTCTAATAGCATCTAAAAGACTTTGTCTTGACCATCCTTCTTCTATAGTCATATTAACATACCACAAGCGTTCTTTAACATTTTGAATTTTCTCTATTATGATAGAATTATGTCCCCAAGGAATTCTAAATATCGGACACTCTTCCAATTGTCCCACAGCCTGTGGGATAATTTTATATGCGAGATAAAAAGCTCTCATCCTAAAAATATTTGTTCTAGAAAAGCCCTCTACGCCAGAAAATTCATTTTGCAGATCTTTAGCTACTTGCTCAATTACTTTTGTTCCCCACTTATCTCTCTTTTGACGTTCAACTACATCTTTTCCAATTTCCCAATATAGTCGAATCAATTCACGATTAACAGAAAGAGAAGCTCGCATTTGAGCTAACCGGACTTTTTCTTTCAAAGATTTAATAAATTGAGAATAATCTGTTAAAGATGATGAAACTTTTGTAATATACTTTGTTATTTTTTTTGCCATCAATTTATCCAATTTTTACTTAGAATTACATAAAAGTTAAAAATATATAGTAAATAAGAATATCTATATCAATGAAAAAAATCAAATGTGTTGAGTATTGCTGTCCCATTTGTGTTCAAAAAAGATTAAAAAAACAACGATTATAAATTTAATTTTGAAAACTAAACAACTTAGATACAGAGATTTGGGGGCGGGTGGATTCGAACCACCGTAACCCTAAGGTGAGGGATTTACAGTCCCTTGCAATTGGCCGCTATGCGACACCCCCATGAGTATGCTGGCGAAAGGACTTGAACCCTCAACCATCCGATTACAAGTCGGGCGCTCTACCAGTTGAGCTACGCCAGCATAAAAATGATATAATGTTTATAACAAAAATTTTGCTAATACTCAACTATTTTTTATTGTCTTTATCTTTTTTGATTTCAGAATTTATATCTTTTTTTTCATTATTTTTTGATTTATCAAGTGCATCCGGAGTAGAGATAGGAGTTATTTTTTTTTGAAAAAAAGATGAAAGGGAAGATGACTTATTTATTTCAGATGTTTCAATTTTTGAAGCCATAAACTTTTTTCCGATCATTTTATTTTCGCAGCATTTTTTAAATTTCTTACCGGACCCACAAGGACAAGGATCATTTCTTCCAACTTTAGACATTATTACTCCTAAAAAAAATTTTAAAATATTATAACATGACTTTAAGCTAAAGTCTAATTAATTAATTTGTTATATTTAGATGATTTTTTAATAAAATGAAGTAGTTATGTCAGTTTTAATACCTAATATTTCTCATCCTTTTTCCGGAACCGGGAAAAAAATAGAGAGTAAAATCAGAAAAGCATTATTTGATTTTTCAATGCTTGAAAATATCGATACATTAGCAATTGCTTTAAGTGGAGGAAAAGACTCATTAACTCTTTTATATATGCTTAATTTTATAGCGGGAAAAGGGTTTAAAAAAATTAAGCTGACTGCTATTCATATAGATGGAGAATTTTCCTGCGGAGCATCTGTTAATAGAAATTTTTTGAAAAAAATATGTGATGATTTAAAAATTAATATTTTTTTTGATAATATAGATATAGATATCAAAAAAACAAACTGCTACTCATGTTCTAGAGAAAGAAGAAAGAAAATATTTGAAATTGCAAAAAAAAATAATATTGAAACAATAGCTTTTGGCCATCATAAAGATGATAACATACAGACATTGCTTTTAAATCTTTTTCATAAAGGCGAATTTGAAGGAATGAATCCTTTAATTTTCATGGAAAATTATCAAGTCAAGATAATAAGGCCAATGATTTATGTAGATGAAAAAGAAATAATTGCTTTTTCAGAAAAAAATAATTTTTTAAAAATAATGTGCAAGTGTCCTATAGGCACCAACTCAAAAAGAAGGGATATAAAAAATATTATTGAAAATATTGAAAAACATTTTCCAAACATTAAAAACAATTTATCTACATCAAGTTTTATATATTCACAAAAAAAAGCTTTAAAACCTTGAACTTTTGAAATAAACAATATAAAATCTCTATAATTATGAAGTTTTTAGAAATTGCAACATTTATAATCTATTTTCTTTCGATAATAGCCATTTCATTAATTACATATAAAAAACAGAAATCCGACACTTCTTATGTATTAGGAAACAGATCATTAAATTTTTGGCTGACTGCATTATCTGCACATGCATCTGACATGTCAAATTGGCTTTTCATGGGATTTCCGATGATTGTTTTTACTAGCGGTGTTTTTCAGATTTGGGCAGGAATCGGATTAGTAGCTTTCATGTTTTTAAACTGGCAGTTTATTGCACCTAAAATACGTGCTGAGACTGAAAAGATGAATAACCTTACTATATATAGTTATTTTGAGACTAAGTTTAAAGATGATTCAAATATTTTAAAAATGCTTTCAGCTTTGCTGTCTTTAGTTTTTTATTTATTTTATATTTCAGCCGGATTGGTAGGCCTCGGACTTTTAGTTGAATCTCTTTTTGGATTTTCTTATTTCACGGGAATTATAATAGGACTTTTAATTGTCGTATTTTATGTTTTTCTCGGAGGATATATCACTGTAGCGTGGATAGACATATTTCAGGGATTTTTTCTTTTAGGGGTCATTTTATATATACCGGCAATACTTTTGATCAAAACAGGCGGATTAGGCCCTGTAATGGAAGTTATAAAATTAAAGGAGCTAAGCACTTCTCTTTTTCCGGATTTTTCAATAAATACGGTTCTGCAAATAATTTTTATTAGTGCAGGATGGGGTCTTGGTTATTTTGGTCAGCCTCATATTATTACAAAATTTATGGGAATAAAAAATGTAAAAGAAATTCCAAAAGCAAAATATTTAGGGATAACATGGCAATTTTTAGCTCTTGGAGGTGCTGCACTTTTGGGATTACTAGGAATTTATTTTTTTAGAAATGGGATTGATAATTCTGAACTTATTGTAATTGAACTTGTAAAAAATAATTTAGCTCCCCTATTTTCAGGCTTGGTATTGTGTGCTATATTAGCTGCAACAACAAATGTTATGGCAGCACAAATATTAGTTGTCGCTTCATCTATGTCTGAAGATTTTTATAAAGGTTTTTTCAAAAAAACCGCTACTCATTTAGAAGTTTTAAAAATTTCAAGAATTAGTGTAATTGTGATTTCTTTAATTGCATATTTCATTGCATATTTCAAAATATCTACAATATACGAACTTGTTTTTTACTCTTGGTCTGGTCTTGGAGCGTCTTTTGGCCCTTTAATTCTACTTTCTCTTTATTATAAAAAAGTTAATAGAATTGGAGCTTTTTTTGGAATATTAACCGGTGGTTTGGTTGCAGGAATATGGCCGCTCTTTAATAAAACTGTTCCTTCAATGATTCCCGGATTTTTTTTCAGTTTAATAGTGATTTACTTATTTGCACAAATCAAACAAAGACATACTTATGGAAAAGAATAAAAAAACAATTTTAATTTCAAACGATGATGGGATCTCAGCACCCGGAATAAAACATTTATGGAATGCTCTTCATGAAGAGTATGAAGTTACAATTGTAGCCCCTCATTCAGAAAAATCGGGATCAGGTCTTGCTACAACTCTGTTTAAACCTTTGCATATTTTTGAAGAAAAATGGGAAAAGAATGCAAAAGCTTACAGAATAACAGGGACGCCTACAGACAGTGTTAAAATTGCTTTATCATCAATATTAAAGACTAAGCCGGATGTAGTTGTTTCCGGAATCAACAGAGGATCTAATGCAGGAAGAGGTGTTTTATATAGTGGTACTGTAGGTTGTGCCATTGAAGCTGCACTTAGAGATATTACTTCAATAGCTTTTTCATGTGATGATTTAAATGACCCAAATTATTTAGAAGCTGAGAAATATATACCTAAAATAGTAGATTTTTTTTTAAAAAACAAACCTCCTTTTGGTACATTGATTAATGTTACTTTTCCAAGTAAATCAATAACAATCAAAGGATTTAAATTAACCTCCCAAGGAAAAAGCAGATGGATAGAATCTCCAGACAAAAGAAACCATCCTGAAGGCCACAATTATTTCTGGCTTGGAGGAGTTTGGCATATTCATGAGCAGGAGGATGAAAATTCTGATACTGTTTTAATTAATCAAGGATACATTACAGCTTCTCCAATAAACGTAGCTGACTTGACTGATAAAAATTATTTAATTGAGAAAAAGCAAGAATTTGAAAATATTTTTAAAATCTAACTCCTTCCAATTTATCTGATAAGAATCGTATTTTTTTTTCTTGCATATATTGCAATTTCAAACCTTGTATCTCTTGCATTTTCGTATTAATGTTTTCTTGAAATTGATTTTGCAATTCCAAATTGCCATCAATTTGATCCAAAATTTCTTGCATAAGATCAAGAGCTGTATTAAATTCATTTTTAACGGAAAGGTAATCACATAAATCAAAAGAACATTTTATTTTATTCAATGAAATATTCATTATAAAAAAAACTCTTGTAGCTAGATCCCCAAAGTCTTTTTCCAAAAGTCTTTCAATAAAAAAGTACATTGCAGTATCTTTTGATTCTGAAAAAGAAAATTTTTTTATTTTATTAAAAACAACATCAAGAAATTCCATTTTATGCTCTATAGATAAAAAAGCACTGAATTTATCAAAGATCATCATTGCAAAATGTACAAAAGATTTTACATTGGAAGTGCTGTTGTATTCACATGCTTCATAAAAAAGTCTTTCAATATTTTGATTAAAATAACTACTATCAATCATTTTTTCATTTTTCTGAAATAAATTGACTATTTCTAAAATAGCAAAAATTATCTGATCAAAAGAAATTTCATGAAAAGACTCTCTCTTGGTTCTTTCAGCTTGGGCCAAGAAATCATACACTGTTAAAAATTTACTATCCCTTATTGAAACAGATGAAATTGAACTCATTTTTATCTCCTAAAATTTATTGAAAGAGTATACACCAAAAAGACACTATAAGAAAAGGATTCTTTCAAAAAAATTTAGAATTTCTATTGTTAAAAAAAGGATTGATAGGTTAAACTTGTGTCTCAAGTATTAAGGGCGTATAGCTCAGTTGGTAGAGCGCCTGCCTTACAAGCAGGTGGTCATAGGTTCGAGTCCTTTTGCGCCCATAAAAACTTGCGGGAGTAGTTCAATTGGTTAGAGCACCGGCCTGTCACGCCGGAAGTTGCGGGTTCGAGCCCCGTCTCCCGCGTTTATTCAGGAAAGTCTTATGCAAGTAAAAAAAACTCAGAAATCATTTTGGAGCTTTTTTGGTCAAATTATAGGAACAACAATCGGTGCATTGCTTGCAGCACTTGCTATTAGGGTATTCCTATTTCCCCATCAATTAATCGATGGCGGGGTAGTAGGTCTCGCACTAATTTTTGCAAGGCTTTTTGGAGACGGTTATCTTTCATACTTTTTAATACTGTTTAACCTTCCTTTTATATATTTATCATATAAACACATCAGAAAATCTTTTGTAGTGCATATGGTCATTGCAACAGTGTTATTTGCTACATTTCTATCTCTTTTTCAAAACATTCCTACCTTTGATGGTGAATTTTTAGAAATTATTCTTCTAGGCGGCGTTCTCTTGGGAGCCGGAGTAGGACTAATTATTAAAAATGGAAGCTGCACTGACGGTACAGAAATTTTAGCTATAATTTTAAACAGAAGAACCGGATTTACTGTAGGTCAGATAATTTTAACATTCAATATATTTATATTTGCTATTTATGGATTTATTTTTAAAGACTGGCATATAGCATTAAAATCTTTGATGACATATATAGTAGCATTTAAAATGATAGACATTGTGATTGCAGGTCTTGATGAAGTCAAATCAGTTTTAATAATGACATCCAAACCAAAAATTGTAACAAATCTAATAACTCATGAATTAGGTTTAGGTCTTACTGTAATACCCGGTATAGGCGGATTTTCCGGTGAAGAGCGAAATATATTATTTGTAATTGTTGAAAGACTTGATCTTTCCGAATTAAAAGATCTTGTTTTAAGAGAAGATCCAACAGCATTTTTAGCTATTGAAAATTTACATGAAATTGCATATGGAAAAGCAGTATCTAGAGTTTCTAGAAAAGTTAAGAAAAAAAAGTTTTTTAATAATTAATTTAATCTAAACTTTATTCCTTTTAAAATAAGATCGTCGATATAATTCAAGTTATAGTTTCCGTTAACAAAGTTTTCATCTTCCAGAATAAATAGATGAAAACCAATTGTTGAATTTACCCCGGTAATATGAAATTCCTTTAAAGCTCTTTTTGCAATGGAAATAGCCTCTTGTCTATCTCTAGCTTTGATAATTAATTTAGCAATCATAGAATCATAAAATGGAGGAATAACATATCCGCTGTAGCACGCACTATCCAAACGGACATTTGGACCTCCCGGTGGAATATAATCTATAAGTTTACCGGGGGAAGGGGCAAAATTATTTGCAGGATCTTCAGCATTTATTCTGAATTCAAACACATGATTTTTAAATTTTATATCTTTTTGTTTTATTGTAATCCTTTTATCCATAGCAATTTTAAATTGCTGTTTTACAATATCTATTCCTGTTAATTCTTCAGAGATTGCATGCTCAACCTGAAGCCTTGTATTTACTTCCATAAAATAAAAATTATTTTTTTCATCAATTAAAAATTCAACAGTTGCTGCAGAATAATAATTTGCTTCTTCAATAATATTAATTGCACACTGTGTAATTTTTTTCCTCAGCGGAGAAGAGATTTTTGGACTTGGAGCTTCTTCAATTAGTTTTTGTCTTCTTCTTTGAATAGAACAGTCTCTTTCTCCTAAATGGATAATATTTCCGAATTTGTCAGCTAAAATCTGCACTTCAATATGCCTTGGATTTTTAATCATTTTTTCTAAATAAATATCAGAGTTATTGAATGATGCTTCAGCTTCTGTTTTTGCACTTATAAAATTTTTAATAAATTCAGGTTCCGAATATGCAGTTCTAATACCTTTTCCACCACCGCCGGCAGAAGCTTTTATAAATATTGGAAAGCCTATTTTTCTAGCTTCTATTAATGCATGATCAATATCTTTTACCGCTCCATCAGTTCCTTGTATAACAGGACATTTTACTTTTTTTGCTATTTCTTTTGCTTTAGATTTATCACCAAGTTTAAGAATTGATTTTGAAGATGGTCCTATAAAAGTTATTTTACAGCTCTCGCAAATTGCAGCAAATTTAGCATTTTCCGATAAAAATCCATATCCCGGATGTATTGTATCTGCATTTGTAATCTCACATGCAGATAAAATATTTGAAATTTTTAAATAAGATTCTTTTGACGGTGAATCCCCAATGCAGATAGCCTCATCAGCTAGAAGAGTATGCAGAGCCTCTTCATCTGCCTTGGAATATATAGCGACTGTAGAAAGCCCGAGGTCATGACAAGCTCTAATTATTCTTACTGCAATCTCGCCTCTATTTGCTATAAGTACTTTTTTCATTCAATTTTAAATAATTTTGTTCCAAATTCAACAGGATCTGTATTTTTAACTAAAATTTCTTTAATAACACCTTTTTTGTTTGCCCTTACTTCATTTAGAACTTTCATGGCTTCAATTATGCAAACAATGGTATCTTCAAATACTAAATCTCCTATTTTTACAAATGCAGATTTATCAGGAGATGAGCTGTGATAAAAAGTTCCAACCATTGGAGAAGTTATAAAATTTTCTTGCTTTTTAGGTAAAATTTCTATTTTTTCTTCAACTTTGATCTTTGTAGGTTCTCTCTCATCAAATCCTCTTTCAATCTCAATTTCAAACTCGCCTTCCTTATAATGAATTTTTTTGAGTTGATGTTCTTCAAGCAGGGATATTATTTTTTTAATATCTTTGAGATCCATTTTTAGACTCTTTGTATAAATTCATTTGTCGAAGTATCAATTTTCACAACATCCCCTACTTCAATAAACAAAGGAACATTTATTTTAGCTCCTGTTTCTAAAATTACTTCTTTTGTGGTATTTGAAACGCTGAGCTTTCCATCAGAACTATCAGTTTTCACAACCATCAGTTCTAAAAAGATAGGCAGTTCAATTGAAAATACCGAATCTCCATAAAAATAAGCTTTAACTCTTATTCCTTCTTTTAAAAAATTAATTTTTTCATTTAAAACTTTTTGTGAAACTATCACATTTTCCAAATTATCAATATCTAAAAAAAGATATCCGCTTCCATCGGGATATAAATATTCTATTGTGTGCTCAAGTAAAGATACCTCTTTAATTTCCTGATTAGGTTTGAAGTTTTTTTCTATAACCTCATCCGTCATCAAATTTCTAAGTTTAGTCTTTATAAAAGCACTACCCTTTGTACCTGCTATT
>MGLU01000008.1:0-1419 GCA_001796155.1 Chlamydiae bacterium RIFCSPHIGHO2_12_FULL_27_8
ATCTTTTGTTGGATTTAATGGTTTTGACGAAACTAAATTACCTGCATTCATAAGACAGAGAATTGCAATGCAGTATGCAGAAAATATCGATCAGTTTATAGAATTATTGAATAAAGAAAATAATGCAGGAAACCCGGCTTCCTGGCTTTTAGGCGATATTAATTCAAATGAAATAGTAAAATTTGAACAAGGTTTAATTTTTTCAAATATTGAGAGAAAAAAAGATGGTTATTTTTTTGGATGTAATATTGCTTTTGATCCAAAAATTAGAAATTTAGAATGTGATGGATCAGGATATAATGATATAAGAAGACATACAGGCGGTAGAAAAGTAAGATTTGAAACTTTACTCGAAAAATATTTTGGAAAAATTGATATCCAAATTGCAAAAGCAATTATGAGCGATCACTATGATGTCTATCAAAGAAAAAATTTTCCCGGAGCGAACACTGTTTGTGCTCATTATGATAATGATAAAAGAAAATATATGAGCTCATCTTTAGCTGTTCACCCTGAACCTTTTTCTCCCTCAGGTGCTGTTGACTGCAAGATTTCAAATTCAGCTTATTTAAAACAAATGGGATTTATTGCAAGATTTGGTAGACCCTGCGGCATAGTCTTTAATGCAGAAAAATTTTTAAAAAAACAGCCTCAGTGGAACTGGCAGAAAAAATATTTGAAAGATAGAGAACATAAATCGTGGACTACATTCTCTTCTTATAAAAAATAAATTATTTGAGTTTAATATCTTCTAAAATTCTTTGAAGATCTTCTTCATGTTCAATTTCATCTTCCATGATTTGTTCAATTAAATTAAAGGTAACATCATCTTTACCTCTAATTTCTTTAAGAAGATTGTTATACACCGCTATAGCACATCTCTCACTTTTAATATTATCTTCTAATAAGCCGATTTCTCTAAAAATTGTTGGTTTTTTAAATCCGCATGTTGAAAATTTGTACCAGTCCTTTGGTTCTAATACAGGAGTTCCTCCCAAAACAATGATTCTATTAGTAAGAAGTTCTGCATGCTCATATTCTTCTTTAGAGTGTTCTGCTAGTTCTTTTGCGACTAAAGGACTAAATGGTCCTTTTACTACTTTTGAACCAACCCAATACTGAAATGTAGCAAGCCATTCATCAGATAAGGCTTTATTTAAATGTTCAATTAATTTTTTTAGATCATAATCTACAATTTTTTGTGCCTGTGTTCCCATATTTTTATCCTTTTGTAAATTTTTTTTAAAATATTAATGGTTTAATTGCAAGGAAATCCGACTATTGTTTTATAACATAAAAGAAGATGAGCAACTCCATTTTTTGCTTTATGAGGTTTTTTTTCTTTCGGAATTTTATAAAAAGAGGCAATAGAATCTTTAGATAGTCCTATTTCCCATGGTAAAAAATTTTTATCATCTT
>MGLU01000008.1:1439-11794 GCA_001796155.1 Chlamydiae bacterium RIFCSPHIGHO2_12_FULL_27_8
CTGTGTTTCTACATCAACTATTTGGGATAGAAAAATTCTATCAAAGGATGGGTTTTGACAAATAAAAATTGCGTTTTCATTTGATAATTTAAATTTTTTAAAATTAACTAAAATATCTTTTAAAATTTCTTTTTCAAATTTACCTTTTTTTACTTCATCATAAGTAAAGCCATTAACCTTAAGGCTTTCCATGTTACTTTTTTCAAATGTTTTTTCATCTTGAAAAATTACAGAATGATATGAGCTTATTTCCGTGCCGGTTAATAAATCTATTACTGTATACGCCACTTCAATTAACCTGTGAACTTTTGGATCAAGACCGTTCGCTTCAGTATCTAAAAATATACCAAACATTTTTACCCCTTAAAAGGTTATTGTTTAAATATTTTTTTTAAATATTCAAGAAAAATATTTTTTTAAAAAATGTTTATTTAGAAAATAAGGTAGTATTGTGTTATATTCTTACGTAAAAAAAAGGTTTTTATGGCTTTGCCTATCAGAAAAAAAAGAGAAGCAATTTTTCAAATTTTGTATTCTCATAATTTTTTAGAGGTTGATAAGGAAGTTTTTATGCCTTTTTTAATGGATGAATTAAAAACTACAAAAAAAAATGTTTTTTTAATTTTTGAATATTTTTCTAATCTTTTAAAAAATCTTCAATTTATTGATTCAAATATTGAGAAACATTCCACTTCATATGATTTTACTAGAATATCTAAAGTAGAATTAAGTATATTAAGATTAGCAGTAAACGAAGTTTTATTTGATGCACTGCCAATAAAAATTGCCGTGAGCGAAGCTCTGCGATTAACAAAAAAATTTGCAAATGCTCAAAGCATTACATATATTAATGCTGTGCTAGACTCGATTTATAAAGATGAATATAGAACAAAATAAACCTTTAAAAGATCTTACAACTTTTAAAATTGGCGGGAATGCGGATTATTTTATTTCTATAAATCATTATGACGATATTAAAAAAGCAGTTTTCTTTGCAAAAAAAAATAATTTAAAAACTTTTATTTTGGGAAAAGGTTCTAATATTATTTTTGATTCTAAAGGTTTTAACGGTCTTGTAATTCATGTAAATATAGATTTTTGCAAATTATATAATAACAATCTAATAGTTGGTGCCGGTTATAGTTTTCCTCTTCTTGGTCATATAACTGCAAAAAATGATTTAGGTGGATTGGAATTTGCAAAAGGAGTACCGGGAAGTGTTGGCGGTGCTATTTTTATGAATGCGTCTGCATTTGGTCAAAATGTTTCTGACTCTCTTATTTCCGTTCAATGTTTAACTGAGAATAACCAAATTGTTAATTTGAAAAAAAATGAGTGTAATTTTGAATATAGAGATTCTATTTTTCAAAAAAATAAAATGATTATTTTATCTGCAAGATTTTTACTTCAAAATAATAATGATGCTTTGAAAATACAAAAAGAGATGCTCGATAAAAAACTATTAAATCAGCCTTTAAATGAAAGAAATGCAGGTTGTATTTTTAAAAATCCAAAAGATACTTCTGCAAGAAAAATAATAGAAAGTTGCGATTTATTAAACTGTCAAGTGGGGGGTGCTAAAATTTCATTAAAGCATGCTAATTTTATTATTAATGAAAATGAGGCTTCTTCAGATGATGTTTTAAATTTGATAAAACATGTAAAGCAGGTAGTATTTGAAAAAACTAAAATTAACTTATATGAAGAAGTAAAATATATACCTTATTAGGATTAAAATGAGCTTTAAAGCAGATATGCATATGCATAGTTATTTTTCAGACGGCACCAATTCTCCAAAAGATTTGATTGCACTTGCTAAAAAAAATAATATAAATGCCATATCTATTACTGACCATGATACAGTAGCGGGCTACAATAAAAACCTTTTTACTTTTGCTAAAAAAAATGATGTTATTTTAATTGCAGGTTCTGAAATTTCATCTGAGTTTATGAATGAATCTATTCATATTTTAGCATACAACTTTGATTTAAAAAATATAGTCTTTTTAAATTTTTTAAAAGAAATCCAAAAAAGAAAAAAAGAAAGAAATAAAGAGATTTTAAAAAAACTTCAAAAATATAATATTGAAATTTCCCTTCAAGAATTATATGAATTTGCTCTTTCAAAAGGTGTGTCGAAAACTGTTGTTGGAAGACCTCATATTTCAATGCTTATGAAAGAAAAAAAATATATTTCTACTATTCAGGAAGCTTTTGATAAATATTTTAGAGATAATGGACCATGTTATGTTTCCGGTCTTAGGTTCTCTGCCGAAGAAGTGATTAAAATAATACATCAAGCAAATGGAAAAGCTTTTATAGCTCATCCTCATTTAATCTCACAAAAAGCCTTTAAAAAATTAATTAACCTTCCTTTTGATGGAATTGAAGTATACTATTCAAAGCTTTTTTTACATATTGAAACTCAATTTTTGAAAAAAGCAAAAGAAAAAAAGCTTTTAATTTCAGGCGGATCTGATTTTCATGGAGATTTGAAGCCTCATATAAGCCTTGGCTGTTCATGGGTTGATGAAGAAGCTTTTAATAAAATTATTAATTAATATTTTTTTTCTATCCAAAAAAGAGAAGGGGCATTTTTTTTATTGATCCATTTCTGATAAGAGACCGAAAATTTTTTATAATTTAGAGTTTCTAAAAATTTTAATATTTTTTTTTCTTCTTTCAGGCCTTCTTCATGTCCCGGGTAAGCTGTAATACAAATAGCTCCAATTTCATCTAATATATCTAAAGCTGAATTTATGCTTTTTATAGTTGAAGAACTTTTTGTAACAATTTTTTTATCCGAACCGGGAAGGTAACCTAGGTTGTAAATTATAAATTGAACTTTTTTAAAAATATGTTTTGAAAAGTCTTCATGTGATGCTAAAAAAAAGGTTATATTCTTTTTGTCTTTCAAATATTTTTTACTATTTTCAATTGCTTCTTTTTGAATATCAAATGAAAATACTTGGCCATTTTTTAAAATATCACTTAAAAATAAAGAGTCGAAACCATTGCCTAAAGTTGCATCTATAGCTAAAAAATCATCTTTTAAAAAATTTTTAATTAAAATTTTTGCAACTTTTAAATGAGGAGAAAATTTAAAATTAATTTTTTGCATGCAAACATTATATCATATATTGATTTTAAACTTATTCAATATATATAATTTAATAAAATTAAGGGATATTAGCTCAGTTGGTTAGAGCGCCACGTTGACATCGTGGAGGTCAGCTGTTCGAGTCAGCTATATCCCAATTTTTTTTTTAAATATATATACTTTTATAAAAATTAAATTTGGTTTACATTAGAAACTGCTTTTAAATTATATAAAAGTCTGGTAGAATTTTTTTTTATATTTATATTGGAAGGATTTAAACATTTTGAGAATAAATAGGCAGATAAGGGCAGATAAAGTAAGGCTAATTTCTGAAGATGGAAGTCAGCTTGGAGTAGTGTCGGTTAGAGAAGCCTTGGCAATGGCTGAAGAGGCTGATCTTGATTTAGTTGAAATTGCACCAAATGCAGAACCTCCGGTATGTAAAATAATAAATTTTAGTAAGTTTAGATATCAGCAGATAAAAAAAGAGAAAGAAAGTAAAAAATCGCAACACCAGGTAAAAATAAAAGAGATCAAATTTAAACCGAATATTGACACTCATGATTTTTTAACAAAAGAAAAGCATGCAAGGGAATTTATTGAAAAGGGATATAAGGTTAGAATTTCTTGTGTTTTTAAAGGTAGGGAAATGCTCCATACTCAATTGGGCGAGAATGTTGTGAAAAAACTGATTGAAGATTTAAAAGATATTGCAATTGTTGAGTCGCCGGCAAAACTTTTTGGAAGAAGTATTACTTCAGTAATTGCACCGATTGCAAAAAAACGTTAAGGGAGAAAATCAAGTGGCTAAAGTAAAAATTAAAACAAAAAAGGCTGTAGCAGCACGTTTTAAAGTTACAAAAAGTGGTAAATTGAAAAGAACTAGACCGGGTAGAAGGCATATTCTTACTAAAAAAAGTTCAAATCGTAAACGTAAACTTAGAAAAAAAGTTATTTACGATTCAGGAATATTTAAAACTTATGAAAATCTGCTTGGGTTAAGAAAATAAAATTATAATTGGAGAATAAAAATGTCTAGAGCAACGTGTGCTGTTTCTTCAAGAGAAAGAAGAAAGCGTGTTTTAAAATTAGCAAAAGGCTTTTATGGTGATAGAAAAAACCATATTCGTCTTACTAAAGATGCTGTAATGAAAGCACTTGCTTATAACTATATTCATAGAAAGCAGAAGAAAAGAAATTTTAGAAGTCTTTGGATTACTAGAATTAGTATTGCTGCAAAAATAAATGGAATTAGTTATAGTAAGCTTTTATGCGGATTGACAAGAGCGAAATGTTTAATAAACAGAAAAATTTTAGCAGAACTTGCTATGTCAGAGCCGGCAACATTTACAGTAATAGTAAATGAAGCTAAAAAAGCTTTAATTGCTTAAATAAAATATGACGTTAAATACTCAAATTTTAAAAATCAGAGAAAAATTTTTACATGAATATAAAGAAGTAAAAAATTCAAAAGATATTGAAAGATTAAAAATTGAGTATTTAGGTAAAAAAGGTTTGCTGCAATCTTTGATGCTTTTTTTAAAGGATGCATCAACTGAGGAAAGACCTGTATTTGGAAAAGAAATAAACGAACTTAAGAATGAAATTACTATTCAGCTTGAAAATGGCTTAATTTCCTTTCTATCTAAAGAAGAAGATAAAAAACTAAATAACGAAGAAATAGATGTAACGCTTCCCGGAAGAAAAAATTTCCAAGGAAGATTTCATCCTCTTACTCTTTTAATGAATGAAGTAATCGATATTTTTGTTTCAATGGGATTTGCTGTTGAGACAGGACCTGATGTAGATTCTGATTATTATAATTTTGAAGCTTTGAATTTTGCTAAGGATCATCCTGCAAGAGATATGCAGGATACATTTTATTTAAATGATGAAATGTTATTAAGAACACATACTTCGAATGTTCAAGTGAGAGTAATGGAAAAATTCAAACCGCCTATTAGATGTATTGCACCCGGGAAATGTTTTAGAAATGAAAACATTTCATCCCGATCTCATGTTTTTTTTCATCAAGTCGAAATGTTTTATATAGATGAAAAAGTTACTTTTGCATCTCTACTTGCAACTATGGATGAATTTTGTTCCAAACTATTTAAAAAAAAGATAGAGACAAGATTTAGACCTTCATATTTCCCTTTTGTTGAACCCGGAATGGAAGGTGATATAAAATGCATAATATGTTCCGGACAAGGCTGCAAAGTCTGTAAACACAGCGGATGGCTTGAAGTTTTCGGTGCCGGTATGATTCATCCTGAAGTTTTGAAATCAGGCGGGATAGATCCGGAAAAATATACAGGTTTTGCTGCAGGTCTCGGCATTGAAAGACTTGCAATGTTAATGTACAATATTAAAGATATAAGATATTTCACCCAAAACGATTTAAAATTTTTACAGCAATTTGACTTGTAAAAATTCTGAAATATTTTTATTATATTATTTTCTTTTTGGAAGAGTGGCAGAGCGGCCGATTGCGTCTGTCTTGAAAACAGAAGACCCGCAAGGGTCCGGGGGTTCGAATCCCTCCTCTTCCGAAGTTACTTATCTTAAATAGCTTGCGTTATTTGTCTTTATTTATTTCATAAATAAAACCCTAAATTAGGGTATTTTTAATGAATTTATTGTAATATAAGTATATTATTTGTACAATAAAGTCATAAAAAGAGCCCCCTTTTAGGGTGCCTTTTATGAAATAAATAAAGGCTGGTTTATGGCAGGGATTGGCAAGAAAAGCAGAGAATATCTAACTAAGGTTTTAACTCAGAATAAATTTGGATTGATAACTTCATCAGAAGTCTCTGAGATTCTTGAGATTAGCAAACCTAGAGCAAGAAAATTATTGCAATATTGGACTAAACATAATTGGTTATTTCGAATTCAAAGAGATCTATATCAGCCAATATCAATAGAGTCTGATAGTCAGAAATCTATAGTCGAAGATCCATGGATAGTAGCCAATAAGCTTTTTTCTCCATGTTATATTGGAGGTTGGACAGCTATAGAATATTGGCATTTAACTGAACAGCTTTTTCAAACAATAATAGTAATAACTTCTCATAGATTTTCTAATAATGATTTTAATGTAGGCGGAATACAATATCGCTTGAAAATGACATCTCAAAAAGTTTTTTATGGTTTAGAAACAGTTTGGAGAAATAATGTTAAAATGAAAGTTTCAGATCCTACTAAAACTATAATAGATTTATTAAATGATCCGGTTTTTGGTGGGGGAATGCGCCTTGTTGTTGATTTTTTTAAAGAATATTTGAGATCAGAACATAAATCCTTAAAATTGTTATTAGATTATGCTGATAAGATGAATAATAGAACAATTTTTAAGCGTTTAGGTTTTTTAATAGAATCTCTTGCACCAAATGAAACTGATTTTATTAATGAATGTAAAAATAAAATAAGTAAAGGCAGATCACAATTTGATCCTAGTGTTAAAGGAGAAATATTTATATCAAAATGGTCTTTATTAATTCCTATGGGTTTTTGTGATTTAGATAAGGAGAAACCGGATGATTGATAAAAATGAGATAATTGAATTTGCAAAAATTAAAGATTTGAACCTTTCTATCATTGAAAGAGATTATGTGCTAGGGTGGTTTTTAGCTGCGATTCAAAATAATACAGAGCTATTTGAAAATTGGATATTTAAAGGTGGTACTTGTCTTAAAAAGTGTTACTTTGAAAATTATAGATTTTCTGAAGATCTGGACTTTTCATTGATTGCAGCATCTCATATTAATGAAAATTTTTTAAAAGATTCAATGTTGCATATAAGTAAATGGCTTTATGATGAGATAGGTTTGGAGATTCCTTTAGAAACTATTGTCATAGATTTATATAAAAATAAGATCAATAATATTAATGTACAAATTAGCTTGAAATACTGTGGTCCTCTTCGGTCAAAATCTAAACGTTCTTGGCCTAAGGTAAAATTTGATTTATCGGCTGATGAAAAAATAGTTAAAATTCCCGAAAAACGAAAAATATTTCATAATTATTCTGATGAGCCATTAAAAGGTATATATGTACACGCCTATCCAATAGATGAAGTTTTTGCTGAAAAATTAAGAGCCCTTGTTGAAAGATGTAGGCCAAGAGATTTATATGATGTGATTATGCTTTATCGTGAGAAAGATAATATGAAACTTTCATCGATAAACTGTTTAAATATTCTTAAAGAAAAATGTTTTCATAAATCTATAGATTTGCCAAATTTAATTAAATTGGATAATCATCCTCAAAAAGATATATTAATATCACAATGGAATAATATGCTACAGCACCAGATTTCTAATTTACCTAATTATGATGTTTTCTGGAAAAATCTTTCTGATGTATTTAAATGGCTGGCAATTACACCAAATTAACGATTTAAATTTGATTTAAATATCTTATCAAAAAATTTAATGGATTTTTCAACAGTTTTTCGACTGATATTTAGCTTTGTCTTAATCTGAATAATACTCATTTCTAATACTTTCAATTCTCTAATCTTCGGAGCTAGCTTTTTATATAAAGGTATTTTTTGCTCAAGAGTAATTCTAATTTTCATTGGAATGATAGATAAAGTGCGAATTGGTTGCGACCGCATCCGAAATTTATTAATAAAATATTAGTACGATAGTTTCAAGAAGTTACTACTGAGAATTACGGATTTTCTATATAAAAAATCGAATGGTTTTATTTATGAATCTTCCTTTAGGTGAGTTTAGAGCGTTTCAAGTAATCAGTGGAATACTGAGTATTTCTTATGGCATTTTAATATCATTTCAAATATAAAATATTCCCATGATACAACCCTTTGCAAACCATACTTTTGCTATTATATGTAGTTTGGTCTTTCCGAGAGATGAGACAATTAATAATGTTATTCATTCTGTTTTTGTTTTTCAGTGTGTGTGCTTTAGTATTGGCTTTGCTAGTTTATACAAAGCTTGCTTACCTAAGCGGTCAAATAGAAAAATTAAAGGAGAATTTAATGATGGTTGATACAATTGATAAAGTTCAAAAAAAATGGATTATTAATTTATTTTTATTTCCTATTATTTACGGTGTTTTATATATATTCTTTTTAGAATTTTTCATTAAATCTTTACCTAAAGGTTTTTCAAGTGAAAAGGTATATAATTTTGATATCTCGAATATGAAATTTTTTGAAGCTTTTTTCTTTTCTCTTTTAACTACTCCTTTTATTTATTATTTTTCATATAAGAAATTTGGAACAAAACTTTTGTCTGTGTTAAATTATTTGTCATACGCATCTATAGGGTATATGTTTTATAACATTCATTATTGTATTTTGTTGATTAAGATGATAAATAACTTTAGCGATAATCATCGGTTAAACTATCTTTGTATTTATATTATGGTAGTTAACTTTATTGTTTTAGTATTAACTGTTTTTTGGATTATTAATTGCCATAGACTCAAAAAATTTAATTTTCAAAAACAAGTTCAGATTCTTATGAATATTGAGAGTTACAAAAATATTTTTGATAAATTAAATAAAATTGATAAAATAGATGAATTAACAACCTATTTTTATAAAATTATTGAAGAAAATTTAGAGATTAAAAGTTTGCTCAAGAAAATATTAAAAAAAAGAATTAAAGAATTAAATTCTTTAACTGTATTATCAAATGATTTATGAATGATTTGATCAAGTTTAGTTGAATTTTACATTTAAAAACGAAAGGATAACTATGTTCACTTGTTTTATCAGATATTTTGTGGATCCCAAAAAGATAAAAGAATTTGAAGAGTATGCTAAAACTTGGTGTCAAAGCAAAGAATTATTAAGAGGTATAAATAAATAGATGCTTAAATTTATAATAAAAGATATTTTCAACAAGAATATTAAATTGCACACAGAAGCTTTTGGAAAACCATCTGATCCAGCATGTCTTCTAATAGCTGGTAAAATGTCGACAGCACGATTTTGGACAGATGAATTTTGTGAATATTTAACAAATCAAGTTTATTTTGTTATTAAATATGATCATAGAGATGTAGGACAGTCATCAGAAATAGATTGGGAAAAAGAAGCTTATGATATGAGTGTTCTAGCAAAAGATGCTATTGAAATACTTAATTGATATGGAATTAAAAAAGCCCATATTATGGGTAATTCAATGGGAGGATGGATATCTCAAAAAATAGCTATAGATTTTCCTGAAAGAGTAAAAAGTATTATTATTTCTGCAGGACCTTTAGAAATTACAAAAGAATGGGAAATTCCTCTGTCAAATGAAGAAAAAAAGGTTTTAGATGAAACAATGAAACTTTTTTCATCAAGAAAAGAGGGGAAAAATCTAGAAGAGACAATTCAAAACTTCTTACCAATTTGGAAATATTGTAACGTAGATATTCCTTTTGATGAAGAAATGGCCAAAAAATTCACAAGAGATTTTCTAACGAGAACTAAAAATAAAAATTTTATGAATCATGAAAAAATGATGCAGAATTTTTTATCATCTATTAAAAAGACAAAAAATCTGGAGAAAATTGATAAACCAGTATTAATAATTTACGGAGATAAAGATTTTGTTGTTTTACCAAGACATGAAAAATCAGTTGCTGATTCTATTCCTAAATCAAAGTTAATAATCATAAAAGAAATGGGACATACATTTTTCAATCGAGATTTAGAACAAAGAATTGTAATTTTGTTAGTAGATTTCTTACAGTCTATTTAAATGATTTCCTTATAGTTTTAATGCTAATATTTAATTTTATTGAGATTTGTTTTCTGGACATTCCCAATGCTCTTAATTCCCTAATCTTCGGAGCTAACTTTTGATAAAGAGGGATATGTTCATTTAGAGTAATTTTAATCTTCACAGGAATTAGCGAAATGGTACGAATTGGTTGCATCCGCGTCCGAAGTAGGTACCAATTCGTACCCTTGCGTTCTTCATCCAAGAGTGCAAGGGTTACGATGTTTGAATGGGCCATATAATAAGGCTTAGATTCAATTAAACTGCCATTTTCAACAACACAATCACCTTTGACAGGTTCTAGTTCAATTGTTCCTAAAAGTTCTTTTAAAGCTAAAGCAGAAGCTTTTGTGTTTTTATTAAGTGTTTCTTGAAATTTTTCTAATCTGTGATCGATCCATTCTTTTGGAGGAGCTTTAAAAGGGGTGTAATTAAAAGTTTTAGTTGAGTGACATAAAAACCGTATAGACTATAATAATTGATTAAATTTAATTTGGAGCAAAAAATGA
>MGLU01000009.1:0-4023 GCA_001796155.1 Chlamydiae bacterium RIFCSPHIGHO2_12_FULL_27_8
AGATTGGCCGAAATATTTTCAGCACGAAAGAGATTTTGAGCTTGAAAATGAGATGGAATATGTTCAAAGAGTTGTTAGTATAGGACATGCTCTTAGAAAAGAATATAAATTAAAAGTAAGGCAGCCTCTTTCAAAAGCATATATTGAAGCTGATTTAAAAATTTTATTTTATATAGAAAAATATAAACAGCTCATTGCAGATGAACTAAATGTTAAAGATGTAGAATTTTTAAAAGATGAATCAAGATTTATAAAAATTCAAGTAAAACCAAATTTTAGAGTTTTAGGAAAAAAAATTGGTAAATTTATGAGTGAAG
Organism: Chlamydiae bacterium RIFCSPHIGHO2_12_FULL_27_8; assembly: GCA_001796155.1. Taxonomy (GTDB): domain Bacteria; phylum Chlamydiota; class Chlamydiia; order Chlamydiales; family SM23-39; genus O2-12-FULL-27-8. Next base: position 318 of record MGLU01000009.1, read on the forward strand.
CTAAAAATTTACTTGAAAATTTAGATCAGGAAAAAATTCAGAAATTATTAAATAATCAAAATATTTCAATAAATATTCAAAATACAGATATTGAAATTTTAGTAGAAGATGTTGTTATTGAAAGAGTAGTTAAAGAAGGTGTTGCAGCAGGAAGAGATAAAGAAATAGCTCTTGCGTTAGATACTAAAATTACTCAAGATCTTTTAGATGAAGCAATCGCTAGAGAATTAATAAATAGAGTAAACATTTTAAGAAAAGATAAAAATTTTAATGTTGTTGATAGAATAAATGTTGTTTTAGATGTAAAGGAAAATATTAAAAAAGCAGTTGAAAAGCATTTTGATTATATTTGCCATGAAATACTTGCAAAAAATATCACATTTGCAAAATGTTCCGATAATGAAATTGATATTAATGGCGAAACGAATTTTATTAAAATTGAAAAGCTTTAAAATATTTTAGTTTGACTATTTCGAACTTCCAAGGAATGTTTTCTAAAATAAACTTAATGAGTTATTAATCGTTTATTCAAAATATCAAAATTTTATTTTATTTCTTTTTTTAACTATTATGTAAGAAATAATTATAGCTATTATTCCAAGTGTCCAAATCAATAATCGTGGAATGGTAAATATCTGATAAGAAGGCTGAAGAGGTTTTCCCCATCTTTGAGATGGAGGCCAAAATACAAAATTTACTCCGCCTTTTAAATTTTCTTCACATACAAAACCGAAATCTCTGGAATCTGCACTTTGAGCATAATTATCTCCAAATAAAATATACATTTTTTTCGGAACAACGATTCCATATTTTTTTATTAAATTTTCATTAATATTTCCTTTCTCGTCTATAGGTGAGCCCAAATCTTCAAACGGTTTGTAGCTTGAATTTTCAGATTGTTTTTTATATTCCTGTTGCAAAAAGTTTACTAAAAGAGGATCGTCTTTTTTAAATATAATATTATTCATTAAATAAAAATCCTGATCTCTAAAATATCCGTACCTTTTAGGTCTTATAGTTTGATTTTTTTTCATTGGAGAAAACTGTTTATAAAAATCAATCCCATTATTATATAAAGTCTGCGTTAAAGCGTTTGAAAAAGTATTTAAAGGATGATTTTTATCAACCTTTTTTCTAATACCTAAGAAATCAACTTTATATGCTTTTCCTTTTTCAATCTCATAACAACCGTCTTCAACATTTTTTAAAGTTGGGTATGAATTTAAATTTGTATAACTTCTTCCATAATTATAGCCTTGTTCGTTTTTTACACAGAACCTAGCAGTGTATATATTTTCAAAAATTCTCTTCATTGCATTTTCATCAAGAGGAATTAATGAAGTAGAATAATTTATTGCAGGTCTGAATCTGCCAAACTCATCTTGTATTAATTTTGGATTTTCTAAAGTGGGATGGTGTATCAATTCTAAATAATAGGAATAATTTCCAATGCCTTCTAAAGAAGAGTCGCTATATTTCAAAACTTCTTCTTTTGTCAAGATTCTAGACATAGAATAATTTATCATTCCGAAAATATCATAATAATGTTTTACTCTTGGTTTGTCTTTTGAGGAATACTGATGAATAAATATTTCAGACTCCATTGTACCGGTTGGATTTATAAATAGTTTTGCAACCGGTTCGTTCATTTGATAAAAATTTATATTTGAATAAATCCCATTAAAATTTTGTGAAGAAGTTTTGATTTTTTCTTCAAAAGATATAAATGGAATATGTTCTAAATTTTGGAACCAATTACTATTTTGAAATTCTTTAATCATATGGTCATTCTTATCAAGACCATAAATTTTTCCGCCGTAAAAATAAAGCTGATCGCCGGGTTTCCCAATAAGCCTTTTCACAAGTTGTTTTTTTCCCGGAAAGAGATAAAAATACATAGTATTTGGATCGGCCATGTCTAAATTAGCACTAGTAAATACTACTATCGAACCTCTATGAACTAGTTCTTCATTAAAATAAAAATGAGACGGATATAATGGAACATTTATAGAGTAATCAGTTTTAGAGACAACTAAAAGATCTTTTTCTTTTAATGTTGGTCTCATGGATCCGGTAGGAATAGAAAACAACTCAAAATATATTTGTCTTACCAATATTGCAACAATGATTGCTACAGCTAAAGCTAGAGTGCTATCAAATATTTTTTCAAAGAATGATTTTTTCAAAGATTCTAAACTTAAATTTTCCAGATTTTTTGCGGCTCTGTCAGCAGCTTGAATATTTTTTTCATGTATAGCGTTTTTTAAAGCTATCATTAAATTTTCAAAACGCATTTTTTGAAAATCTGAAAGTTTTTTCACTTTCTTTTTATATAATAAATTTATAGTTCTTAAAATTTTTTTTGATTTTCTTAAACTATATATACCCTTCCAAAACATCAAAGTATCCTTGAAAATTCATTTAATTATACATTTTAATATTTTAAATATTCAATTAAAACGTTTGATTGTGGAAAATTTGTGTATAAATTCAGATTTAACTTCCTTAAGAAAGTTAAAACGTTTTTTAAAGAAATCGTTAAGATGCTTTATTGTATTGATTTTCAGATGTTTAAAATTTAAAAAAGACAAAAAAAAATATTCATCTTTTTTTGTATTAACTACTTATGAATTTTGTTCATAACTATTGAAAATTTATATAGTGTTGATATTCAGTGTAATTGTTTTTATAGTCAAAATAAGTTATTGAAAGTTTATATTTTGAATTTTTGTTTATTGAATTTTTTAAAAGTTCAATTCTTAATTTATAAGGGTTTATTTTTAAAAATTCTACGGGATGAAATATCTTTTTGTCATCTAGGTATTCTATTAGATAAATTTTCAATTCTTTTAAATCTTTACTTCTGTTTATTTCTACATCCAAAAAATTATCATATTTTTCAATTTTTAAAATTTTTAAAGGTTTTCTTGTGAAAAATTGAATGTTAGATTTTAAATTTTTCCCTGATTCGACTGATTTTATATTTATAAAAGCATGACCGTTATTTATTTCTATAAAATAGGGGAGTGAAATAAATCTTTTTTCATCAAAATATATTTCAAAATTTTTTAAAGAAAATTCGCTGTTATCATTTGGCCATTTGCCTTTAAAAACTTCAAATCTAGGATTTGGAATTTTTTTTGATTCTATAAACATAAAAGGATTCCAAACAGCTCTTCTGTCTTTTTCGTTAGATTCCGGACCTATTTTTTTTCTTTCATAGTCTTTAATCCTATCTAGTTTGATATCCAGCAAATTTACAAAAATAGAACTTTCTTTAAAAACTTCTATCCATCCATTTTTTGTAACAGAATAAGTTTCATCGATAGTTGAATTTTTTAAATTTATATCAAAAAGAAGGTGGGAAGTTGCTCCTATAGCACCTTCTAGAAACCAGTTTTTAAAAGAAATGTTTTTATTAAAATCTGTTTTAGGAATTGAAACTTCTTCTAAAATTACATTTTCATCATCAATATCAAAAATTTTGACTAAAAAATAAATTTTATTAAATTCATAAACTATAAAATCATCTTTTTTTGTATTTATTATAAAATCTTTAAAACATATTGAAAAAATAGAATTAGTAAAAATAAGTATAAAAATAAAAACTTTTTTCATATGTATAGAATAACTTAAAAAATAATTTCGTCCAATGATAAGAAAAATTTTTATTATATCTATTTTTACTTTTAGTTTGTTTTCTTCC
>MGLU01000009.1:4030-5286 GCA_001796155.1 Chlamydiae bacterium RIFCSPHIGHO2_12_FULL_27_8
AACTTTTGATTCTTAAAAAAAAATATAAAAGACAGGCAATTTATCATAGAGATAGAGCAGAGTGCTTGCAGTTTAATAGAAAAGATATCAAAGAAGCAAAAAAACATTGGATACTTTATAAAAATTATATGGATGTCTTAAATAAAATTGATGAAGAAATTAAAGCAAAATACCCATCCGAAGATGGGTAATAATATTTTCTTTGTTAAGTTTAGATATTATTTTTTATAGAGAGAATATGAATTTGCAAAAATTTAAGAAAGTGGACTGCAGACCAATGGATACCTTCACAGCAAGGACTTTTTGATAAAGCTATCTTAACCCGGAGGTGTTCTTGGTAAAAATTTTTTATGGGGATCCTGGTGGGCAAATGTTATGGTCAAGGTGGATTCAATTGCAAATGATAACTTATGGTGCTTATTTAGGAAAAATAATGGGTAAAGACAAGAAGTAAAGCTTTGGGCTTTTTGCTTCTTGTCGAAAATATAAAATTAGATGTTTTTAAATTTTTTTTACACCATTAACTAGACCATTTACTATCTTTAGCTCTGTTAAGGCAGAATCTTTAGATTTGATTGCAAGTTTGCCTTTAGAAGGATTGTAAGAAATTCTTCGATACATGTTTTTATAAGCATCCATTTTTTTTGTGTATGATTCTACTTCGTCTTTTTTCCAATTAAAATTAATTATACCTAAAGTTTCAAATTGTTCTGCTTCTTGATCTATTTTTTGTGTTAGTTTTGTTGTTAACGAATTTACTTGCTTTAACAACCTATCTTTACTCCTATTCAAATTCCGATTCTCTATCAAAACAAAACATACCGAAATTAAATTTGCAATTGCAAATAATGTGAATACCCGAACTATTACAGGTAAAAATACAGATAAAGGGATTGCTCCAAAATAAGATAAGATAGTTGTTGCGATAGTTGGCAAAATCAAAGTAATAAAAACTGCTTTAACAACTCTTGATATTTTTCTAACTTTTTCTGCTTCAAGCATATTTGATGACATTTCCGCATGAGTTATATCATCAACTAGATTTTTAATTTCAATATATTTATCTTGAAATTTGGCTTCATTAATAGTGTTTATTGTCATACCTTCCTCTTATTTATATTTTCTTTGCGGTAATTATAATTATTTTCATTACTTATTAACAATAATAATAATAATTTTATTTTTTTAAATTAATTAATTACATATTTAACAATATTTATTGTTGTTCATATTTTTTTTTAAATATAAAAACTTTT
>MGLU01000009.1:5296-10349 GCA_001796155.1 Chlamydiae bacterium RIFCSPHIGHO2_12_FULL_27_8
TATAATTAATTATTTTAATTAATTAATAAATTGATAAATTAATAGAATTAATGTATAATTATCATGTAATAAATAGGTTATTATGTCAGTAAATCCATTAAATGTTAAAAACTTACAAATGCCTCCTCACCCGGCATTTTGGGAAAATTTAAAAAATCTTTCTATTCCCATAGAAGAAAATACAATACTTTTAATATCCTCAGAAAGATACATTCACTTTATAAAATTAAATCAAGAACCTTGGTATTCAAAAATTTTAGTTTCTATTATTACTTTTCTTGGACACTTTTTATATTTGTATAGATTAAATAAAGCTTTAGATGAAGCTTATGAAAAATTTAAAGAATTTTTTCAAGTTACTAGAGAATTGAGTTATAAGGATAGTCGAAAAATTTTTAATCATCAGAAAATAATTGATAATTTAAAAATTATAAGCCCAAAACACTCTGAAAAATTTTCTGAAATAATTTTTAGAGATTTACCTGTAAAGAAACCATTAGCAGCTGTAGACATTCCCAACGCTGCGATAGTTTCTATTCTTAAAAGAGAAAAATTTACAATTAAACCTCCCCAAAAATAAAATCTAAATGATTTTAATATAAAAAGAGTGTACTCATTGTATATTATTAATTTATCAATGACGGCGTAATACCTCTGACTTCAGCCAAGGAAGGGATATGAGCCACCTTTTTTCTTTCTCTAAAAAATACCATATTGTGTTAATATAGCACTACTTTTCAAAGTCTACCGTCGTGCTGACTGGATGTTAAGCCTTTGGAGAGAATGTAAGACCGGAGGACATGGGATGTAGAAAACGTAAATGTTCTCATTGAGGACATTTTGCAAAAACTAAGCTATATTCTCCCGGCTATTCTCTGCGAATTAGGAATCTCTTTGCTTTAACTATGGGGAGATGTGAAAAATTATATAAAGCGATGATAAACATATTTTTAAATAAATTATCACATAAATCTACTTTTTAATTATTTTTTAATTTAAAAAGAAGAATGTCATGTTATAAAGTAGAATATCATGAAATTAAAAAAATTAATATCAGCAACTTTACTAATAGCAGGTACTTCCATAGGTGCAGGAATGCTCGGCATTCCTCTTGTAACCGCTTCTAGCGGCTTTATACCTTCACTTATTCTCACATTTGTTGTTTGGCTATTTATGTATGCGACAGGACTTCTGTTTTTAGAGGCTACTCTTTGGATGCACGACGGTGCTAATGTCTTATCTATGACAAATAAATTTTATAAAAGAAAAGGAAAAATTTTAGCCGGTATTACTTTTGTTTTTTTATATTACTGCTTAATGGTAGCTTACTTTTCCGGTGGAGCCCCTCTACTTAGCTTTTTTTTAGAATTTTTTTTAAATATAAAAATCTCTTCATTTGTTTCAATTTTAGCTTTTGGGGTGATTTTTGGAACAATTGTAGGTTTCGGTATAAAATTAGTTGATAGAGTCAATTATATTTTGATGATAGGTCTAATCCTGTCATATTTTATACTCTTTTTTGCCGGAGCAAAACATATTGAGTTTTCTCGATTGAAAAATGAAAATTGGGCCAATATTTTTTATGCTGTTCCAATTTTATTCAGCGCATTTGGTTATCATAACGTAATACCTTCTTTGACATTTCACTTTCATAGAAATGTAAAATTAATGAGATATGCAATTTTTTTCGGCAGTTTTATCCCATTTTTAATTTATATATTATGGCAGTATTTGATTTTAGGAAGCGTTTCTCCGGATGTTTTAAATTCTTCTTTAAAAACAGGTAGTCCTTATGACACTTTAAAAGCCGTTTCAAATGTAAGCTGGATATCTTACGTTGCAAGGTTTTTTGGGTTCTTTGCTATAATTACTTCAATGCTGGGTGTGTCTTTTTCAGTTGTGGACTTTTTAGGAGATGGCCTTAATTTTAAAAGAGTTGGAAAAGATAGAGTCTTCTTGTGTCTGTTAACTTTTGTTCCTCCTTTAATTTTAACTCTTTTAGATCCTTCAATATTTATTATTGCTTTAGGAGTAGCAGGAGGTTTTGGTGAGGCTATTTTAAATGGTGTTCTACCGGCTTTATTAGTTTGGAAGGGAAGATATAAATATAACCTTAATTCTCACAAATTTTTATTCGGAGGTAAATTTCTGCTTATTATAATTTTGCTTGGTGCAATAGCTGTAACAGGCATCGAAATACTTCATATATTGAAATTAAAAAATTAAAATAATTTTTAGTATTGTCATAAATTAAAAATAATTTTAATTTCTTTACCCTTTATATGGAGAAAAAAATTATGACAGGTCGAATTTCGGAAATAACAAAATCAATTTATAGTCACTTTGCAGTGTCCGCTGAATTTAAAGAGAAATTTCATGAATTAAAAAATAATGTAAAAACAATCGCTATAAAAATTTATCATTTTTTACTGGATAACAAATCATTAATTTTTTTTATTGGCTCTTTGGTTTTTGCATATTACATGGCCCCAAAAGCTGCATTTGATTATCTTTCTTATTTCGGCTACTCTCTAACGGAAACTTTTGTTGAAGGTATAAGCTTCGGTTCTTCGCTTTTAGCTATCGCCAATGTGTTAAAATTAAAAGAAATAACAAAACATGCAGACGATAGAATTAATTATTTAGCTGCTGTTTCAAATATTTGCCAAGTTTATTTAAATACTACCCAAGGTTTGATATCCGCTTTTGCTACTGCCGGATTGATAGTTGCAAAAACAATATACAGAAGTGTTTTTGAAATAGCTGATAAGGAAGTTAATGTTTATGTGCCTGTTGTGAATGATGCAGTACCAAAAACTTAATTGTATTTAACAAACCCATTGCTTGGATAATTGGCTTTGCTTTTAAGTTGAAATTAAAAAAATATTGAAAGATATTTTTTCAAGGTGCTCTTCAATTTAATTTCTTATGGAAATTTAATTTTTAAGATATTTAAAAAAATATGAAAATTTATTTCTACATTAAAAAACTTGAAATAATTAAATCTATATAGCGGCATACCTCTCTAAATACATAAATTACTTATATTTAACATTTTAAATAAAAAAAGTTTAATAAAAATACTAAAAATAATTTTAATTTATTTATTATATGGGCCCTGAAGTTATATCCCTTCAAAAGGGATGAATACCCTAGCTAGATATAAACAACAAGTTAAAAAAAATAAATTAAAAATTTGTTTAAAATTATTAAAATATTTTTATTTAAATTTAAAATAATTTATGTATATTTGTGTTTTTTATAATATTATTAAAATAAATAACTTACGACTAAGTAATTTATTTTAATTTAATAATATGAAATAATATGCTATAATAATTGTATTAATTAAATTAATACAAAGGAAATATATTATGTCTTGTCAAGAAATAAAAACAAAAAGCACTTTGCCTCCATATGAATTAAACCCATATCCTAAAAAAAAGATCGATTCTCTCGCACCGCCTGTGTATAACATTGTAACAGATTCAGAAGAAGCCAAGAGATATTCTGATTTATTTAAAAAAGCATTAAAAATGTCATTAATAACTTTCCTTTTTTCTGCTTTATTATTTGGTGCAAATGCACCAATTGTTTATGGCTCACAGCCTTTAGCTTTAGTACTTATTAAAACGCATATTGTAACAACTCTATTAATCACAATCTTAATTTTTTCAGTTCTTCTACCAAGCAATAGAAAAAGAAAAATTAAGCCTCTAAATCTAGGTGATGAACCTCCGGCTTATGCAAAAACTATTGAAGCTACACGTGATGAACCTCCGGCTTATGCAAAAACTATTGAAGCTACACAGAAAAGTTTCTGCCATTAGGACTAGATCTGTAGCTCAAAGCAGAGGAATGGGGGGATATTGGTCAGATTGGGGTATATATCAAACTCCAGCATGCTTTGCAGCAGATCTTACGACAGATGGGACATTTAATAGTGTCAATTATGCATTTTTTAAACTAAATGAAGATGGTACAATTGATCTGTTTGATCCTTGGTCAGATGAACAGATAGATACAAGATGGAATTATCAAAATCTTGAAGAATATTGGGGTAATCTTTTAGGTCTTAGAAAAATGCAGGCTCTATCAGAAATTGATGGCCACAGGGTTAACACAGCTTTTTCAATCGGAGGATGGCAAAACGATTCACCCGGTATTGATCCAAAATTTTCAAAAGTTGCATCAACCCCTGATGGTAGAGAGAAGTTTGCTGATGCTGCAATTGAAAAATGCAGAAAATATGGTTTTGACAGAATAGATATTGATTGGGAATATCCAAGTGCAAGCGATGCGGAAAACTATGCTCTTTTATTGGAAACTCTAAGAAATAAACTTAATGAAAATGAGGACACCAAAAATATTACAATTTCACTTGCTGTTCCTGCAGGGCATCAAAAAGAATTAATTGATTGGAAAAGGGTATCAAAGGTTGTAGATCATGTTAATATGATGACTTATGACATGAGCGGAACTTGGGATGCTTTAACCGGCCATCAATGTCCTATAGAGCGTTCAGGAATAGGAGATCTTACATTTAACATGAGAGACTGTATAGAGTTTTATAAAACTCAAGGATTTAGAAATGTGCAGTTAAAACTTGGAGTTCCTATGTATTTTAGAACATTTGCAGGGGTCCCAAATATCAATAATGGTGAATATCAGTCACATAAAGGACCCGGCAGCGGTGACGCCGGCCCCGGCTTTAAATTTTTAAGTACGGTATGGGCGGAAGCAGAAGCAGGTCAATATGTATGGTATTGGGATGAAAAATCAAAAGCTTCCTGGGCATATAACCCTCAAAATCAGGAATATGCAACAGGCTGTTCTCCTCAGGCACTATCTGAAATTAGAGACTTCGCTAAAGAACAAGGAATTGAGGTCTTTTCATGGGAAGCCAGAGGAGATATCACTTCAAACTGGTTAGCTTCTAGGATATTAAACGGTGAAGATTATACCCCGGGGTATGATGACTAGAGCAATTGAAGAGAGCATGCCGTCTTCTCCCCCATCTTATGAAGATTTGATGGATAGCAAGAAAATGAGT
>MGLU01000010.1:0-2661 GCA_001796155.1 Chlamydiae bacterium RIFCSPHIGHO2_12_FULL_27_8
AGAAAAAGAAGCTAGAGATTTAGCTGAAGCTAGAAAAGAACAGATAACATTATCTAATTTAAAAATTACAAAAAAAATCAATCTAGAAAATTTAACTAAAAAAGACAAAAAAATATTTAATGTTATAATAAGAGCGGATGTTCAAGGATCACTTGAAGCTTTAAAAACATCCTTATTAAGTATTCATTCTGATAAGATTGATTTAAACATAATATCATTTGAAGTTGGTGAAATATCAGAATCTGACATTAGTTTAGCACATGCATCCAATGCTGTAATTTTAGGATTTCACACTAAAATAGAAATGCATGCTGAATCTTTAATAAAACAATTAAAAGTTGTAATAAAACTTCACAATATAATTTACCATGCGATTGATGATATAAAATTACTGATGAAAAATTCATTAGACAAACTAGAAGAAGAAGTGCAAATAGGAAAAGCTAGAGTTATTGAAACCTTCAAGTCTTCACAACTGGGCATTATTGCAGGATGTTTGATTACGGAAGGAAAAGCTTCTAGAAATGCTTTTGTAAAAGTTTTTAGAAATAATGAACAAGTTTATAAAGGAAAAATATCATCTTTAAAACGAGTTAAAGAAGATGTTAAAGAAGTAAACAAAGGTTTGGAATGCGGAATTGTTATTGATGGGTTCCAAACTATAAAAATTGATGATATTTTAGAAATATTTGACATAAATTATTTATCTCAGGAATTATGAAAGGTCAAAGAATTAAAAAGTTAAATTCTCTTTTACGAGAAGTTATATCTGAAGTAATTGCGAAAGATGTATCTAATCCTCATATCTCAAAATTTATATCTATAAGCTCTGTTGATGTTACAGCTGATTTAAGTCTTGCAAAAGTTTATGTTTCAATAATAGGTAATGATGAAGAAAAGGAAAAAACTATTGCTGCATTAAACCGGGCGGCAGGTTTTATTGGGGTACAATCAGCAAAGAAAGTTGTTTTAAGATATTTCCCTCATTTACTTTTTAAACTTGATGATTCGGTTGACAAGCATATGAAAATTGAAAAAATTCTATCTGATATTGAAAATGCCAAATCAAAAAGACAAATTGCAGATGAATAATATTGAAGGAATACTTTTAGTTAATAAATCTATTAATAAAACCTCTTTTAGTTTAGTTGCAGCGTTAAAAAAATTAACTAACACAAAAAAGATAGGTCATGCCGGGACATTAGATCCACTTGCGACAGGATTAATGATCTTACTTCTTGGTAAAAACTACACAAAAAAATCGGATCGGTTTATAACATTTAAAAAAGAATATGAAGCTGTAATTGAGCTTGGGTATACAACTGAGACTTTTGATAGTGAGAAAGAAAAAATCTTTGTATCGGACAAAATACCTAAAATTTCTGAAATAGAAGAAATTTTAAAAAAGTTTTCCGGGAATATTAAACAGATTCCTCCGATGTACAGTGCAAAAAAGATAAATGGAAAAAAGCTATATGAACTTGCAAGAAAAGGGATAGAAGTTGAAAGAAAAGAAATTGATATTTTTGTTGAAATTCACATTATAAAATATGAATATCCTTTTTTACATATAGATGTTAGGTGTTCTAAAGGAACATATATTAGATCTCTTGCAAATGATATTGGGAAAGAGCTGGGAACCGGCGGATATTTATATTCATTAATAAGAACGAAGTGCGGGCCGTACAACCTTTCAGATGCGGTAGATCAGGAGCTTTTACAAAGTGAAAATTTTGATATTAAAAAACATATAAAAAGTTAAATATGTCGACTAATTTATCTTGTGGGATAGTAGGCCTTCCAAACGTTGGTAAATCTACGCTTTTTACAGCTATTACAAAACAAAGCGTACCGGCTGAAAATTATCCTTTTTGCACAATAGATCCAAATGTTGGGATTGTAAAAGTTATTGATGAAAGGCTGATCGAGCTATCCAAACTATCTAAATCAAAAAAAATAGTTAATGCGATGATAAGTTTTGTAGATATTGCAGGACTTGTTAAGGGTGCATCAAAGGGAGAAGGACTTGGCAATAAATTTTTAACAAACATAAAAGAGACTGATGCAATAATTCATGTTGTTAGATGTTTTGAAGATTCAAACCTGGTACATGTTTCCGGAAAAATTGATCCTCCGGATGACATTGAAACAATAAATCTGGAATTAATTTTAGCAGATTTATCACAAGCTGAAAATATTAAGATAAAAACTGACAAGAAGGCAAGATTTTCGAAAGAATTTGAAGTAGAGAGTAATTTAATTAATAAAATTATAAATCATCTGAACCAAAGTTTATCGCTAAGATCTTTAGAATTTACTGTGGAAGAAAAAGAAATTTTAAAGATATGGCCATTTTTAACATTAAAAAAAGTTATTTATGTAGCGAATGTAGAAGAAGCTGATATTCAAAATCCATTTGATAACAAGTTTGTTAAAATTGTTGCTGAAAAAGCAAAATCTGAAAATTCTATAGTGATACCTATTTGTGCAAAACTTGAAATGGAAATAGCATCATTATCTGATAAAGAAGCAGAAGAATTTTTAAAAGAGGTAGGATTAAAAGAATCCGGATTAAACAAACTTATAAAGAATGCATTTAGTTTATTAAATCTTATTACATTTATTACAACCGGTGAAATTGAGACAAGAGCGTGGACAATT
>MGLU01000010.1:2676-6190 GCA_001796155.1 Chlamydiae bacterium RIFCSPHIGHO2_12_FULL_27_8
GCAAAAGAAGCTGCCGGTAAAATTCATACTGACATTGAAAAAGGGTTTATAAAAGCAGAAGTTGTTTCATATAATGACATGATGCGTTATAAAGGAAGGGTGGGAGCAAGAGAAAACGCTAAGGCATTAATTGTTGGCAAAGACTATGTAGTCCAAGATGGAGATGTGATACTCTTCTTCCATAATTAAAATTTTAAAAATTAGATTATGGCACAAAAAACCGAAAAGGCAACACCTAAAAAGTTACGAGACGCAAGAAAAAAAGGTCAAGTTGCAAAATCTCAAGATTTTCCTGCAGCATTTACATTTGCTACTGCGATTTTGGGAACTCTTTTGGCGGGATCATATCTTTTTAAACAACTTTCTGAATTCATTATAATTTCATTCAAAGCGGTTGGACATGACATAGATCTTCAGCATAGAGCCGGAGGAATAATAACCGAAGCTATAAATGTTATTGCAATGAGTTCTTTTCCGATAGTAGTACTGGTCGCATTTGTTGGAGTAATTGTTAATTTTCTTGTTGTTGGGCCTATGTTTTCAGTTCAAGCGATGAAATTTGATTTGAAAAAATTAAATCCGGTTGAAGGAATAAAACAAAAATTTAAATTAAAAGTTTTGGTAGAATTAATAAAATCGATATTAAAAATTACCGGTGCAGCTATAATAATTTATCTTATAATAAAACGTATGCTTCCTGATGTAATAGTATCTGCTAAATTAAGTGTGATGGGTACTGCATCAATAATGAGTGATTTTTTAAAAAAAGCTACAATTCAAGTTGGAATTTTTTTTCTTTTAGTTGCTCTTTTTGATCTTGCTTTTCAAAAAAGGCAATTCTCGAAAGAGATGATGATGGAAAAATTTGAAATTAAACAGGAATATAAAGATACTGAGGGGGATCCTCTTATTAAAGGAAAAAGAAGAGAAAGGTTTAGAGAGATTGCATATTCTGAAGGAGTATCCGCTACAAAAAGAGCAAAAGCAATTGTAATAAATCCGACACATATTGCTGTTGCACTTGGATATGAAAAAGAAAATGATCCTGTTCCCACGATAATAACAATGGGAAAAGGAGCAATTGCAGAAAAAATAATTAAAATAGGTGTTGATAATCATATCCCAATTATGCGAAATGTAGAACTAGCAAGAGAATTATTTACAAAGGGTGATATTGGCACTTACATACCAAAGGAATCATATAAGCCTGTGGCTGAAATATTGAAATGGCTTGAAACAATGGAAGAATCTGTAGATGTAAATGTAGGAATATTTCAATGAAAAAGTTTTTAGATCATGTAACAAGATTTTTAGGTGGTGATAGAACTCTTGGGGCGATTATGAAATCAAGCGATATTTTGCTTGCTTTTGTAATTATAAGTATTTTGATGATGCTTATTTTCCCTGTACCCCCTCATGTTATTGATATTTTGATTTCAATAAATTTAACTGCATCATTAACAATATTATTTGTATCTCTTTATATACAAAAAGCTGTTCACCTATCTATTTTCCCATCACTTTTACTTTTGACAACTTTATATAGACTAGCTGTAAACATATCTTCTACAAGACAGATTTTACTTCAAGCAAACGCAGGAAAGATTATTCATGCCTTTGGATATTTTGTGGTGCAGGGAAATTATGTAGTTGGGGGTGTTGTATTTTTAATTATTACAATAGTTCAGTTTATAGTTGTTACAAAAGGTGCTGAAAGGGTTGCTGAAGTAGCAGCAAGATTTACTTTGGATGCTATGCCCGGAAAACAAATGAGTATTGATGCTGACTTAAGATCCGGAATTATAGATACACACCAGGCTAGAACACTTAGACTTTTATTAAATAAGGAGAGCCATCTTTACGGAGCGATGGATGGTGCCATGAAGTTCGTTAAGGGTGATGCAATTGCAGGCATTGTCATTACGCTCATAAACATTATCGGCGGTCTTATTATTGGAGTTACCCAGCATGGAATGAGTGCTGCAAATGCTGCAAAAACTTATTCTCTCTTATCAATTGGTGATGGTCTTGTTACACAAATTCCATCAATAATGATAGCGATTACTGCGGGTATGGTAACAACTAGAGTTTCTTCAGAAAAAAAAGATTCACATTTAGGCAAAGACATTGCTGAACAGCTTTTAGGGCAGCCAAAAGCTTTGCTGATTACTGCCGGGGCATTATTTTTAATAGCATGGATACCGGGATTTCCGGCCGTACCATTTATTTTAATAGGCATAGTTATAGGAGCGGTAGGATTTGTAATATTTTTTTCAAAGAAAAAACAACAAGCAAAACTTGCAGCCGGCGGAGTTGAGCTTGAAGATGTTGAAGGTCATGCTGTTGTTGAAGGTGGGGCTGAAGATTATGCTTTGACACTTCCTGTAATATTGGAAGTTGGCAAAGAGATTTCTTTATTAATAAAAAAAGACAAGCAAGGGCTAACATTTATTGATAAGATGATTCCAAAAATGAGACATGCACTTTATCAGGATTTAGGGGTAAAATTCCCTGGAATTCATGTAAAAACTGATTCAACTAATGTAGGAAAAGATGAATATATAATTTTCTTAAATGAAGTACCGATTATTAAAGGAAGAGTGTTAATAAATCATTTATTAACAAATGAAACTGAAGAAACTTTGAAAAGATATAACCTTCCATTTACAACCACAAAAAGCTTACTCAATCTTCCTACTAACTGGGTAGAAAATTCATATAAAGAGATTTTGGACAGGGCTCAAATAAAATACTGGTCGGCACTTGAAGTAGTAATTTTGCATTTATCTAAATTCTACAAACAATATGCTTCCGAATTTATTGGAGTTCAGGAAGTAAGATCTATTATAGAATTTTTAGAAAAATCATTCCCTGATCTGATAAGAGAGGTAACGAGACTTGTCCCTCTGCAAAAGTTAACTGATATTTTAAAAAGGCTTGTGCAGGAACAGATTTCGATTAAGGATCTTAGAACAATTTTAGAATCTCTATCAGAATGGGCACAAACTGAAAAGGATGTAATATTATTAACTGAATATATCAGGACTTCTTTAAAAAGATACATTTCATATAAATATTCCGGTGGGCAAACTCTATTGCCTGTGTATTTATTAGATCCTGAAATTGAAGATATGATAAGAGGTGCTATAAAGCAGACTACAGCGGGATCATATCTTGCGTTAGATCCTGATGCATCTAACATGATATTAAATGCGGTCAAAAAAACTGTTATAGCGACGCCGCCGGGAGCACAAACGCCTGTACTTTTGACCTCGCTGGATGTTAGAAGATTTGTAAAAAAACTTATTGAAGGAGAATTTCCTGATCTTCCTGCAGTATCTGTTCAGGAAATTGTTCCGGAAATTAGAATTCAACCTCTTGGAAGGATACAGTTGTCATAATGGAACAAATTTCGAAAGCATCAGAAGCA
Source organism: Chlamydiae bacterium RIFCSPHIGHO2_12_FULL_27_8 (assembly GCA_001796155.1). Classification (GTDB taxonomy): domain Bacteria; phylum Chlamydiota; class Chlamydiia; order Chlamydiales; family SM23-39; genus O2-12-FULL-27-8. The sequence goes on from MGLU01000010.1 coordinate 6,107, forward strand.
AGTAAAGCTATTGAACAGCGTAAAGCAATGCAAACTAGAATGGAGCGCATGAATATGCGCCAGGTTGCAACAAACAGGGCTTTA
>MGLU01000010.1:6239-14598 GCA_001796155.1 Chlamydiae bacterium RIFCSPHIGHO2_12_FULL_27_8
TCAAGACACTTGAAGAACAGAGGATTAGAAAAAAGGATCTGTTAAAACAGGCGATTGCGGATGAAGAAATTCAAGTTATTGAAGAGGTGCAAAAGTCTGAAGAATCTGCAGCTAGATTTCAAAATAGGAATCAGGAATTAAAAGCAAAAAATCTACTTTTGCTAAGAGATTATATTAGAGAAGAAGACAGTGCTGAGGATATTTTAAAAAAAGTTTTAGAATTTTTTCCGGATTACACACTTGCAGATGATGCACTTGAATTTTTATTGGATACAACATATGGAACGATGCAGGCAAAAGTAAAGCAGGCTAAAGATTATTTAAATACTAATTTTCCAAGGGAGATAAAAGCCGGAAGAAATATTAATTTTCAAGCTCATATTTTTTCAAAAGAGGGACTTGGAACTCCTCAATATTTAAGAGATTTATATAGGGATATTACCGGAAATCCTAGAACTGCATTTACACTTTTTGATGAATTTGCATCAAAATTTCCTTTTGATACAATGAAAATAGTTATTAGATTTTTACTGCATTCTCTTGGTGCTGATATGAAATCGAAAGGTCCTTCAATTGAGAGAGCTGAACTTATGAAATTGATGGATGACACACAAAATCTTCAGGCAATTTTAAATCTCTATAGATTTTTCAAAAAAAATCAGCCATTAATTGAAAAGCAATATGAACATTTTGGTCTAAAATTTTCAAATTTAATAAATTTTGAAAATCTTGCTAAGCAATTTATAAATATTTTAAAAAACAGATATGTATCCCCTGAAAAAATCATTCAGCTAAAAAGCACTTTTGGAATAGACGAAGAAATAGCATCCCAAATAATAGTTTTAACTAAAATGAAAGATGCAGTAAGAAACACATCAATTAGACTTTATAAATCTGACAAACATAGAGAGGATATTTTGTATTCATTTCTGGAAGCTTTAGAAGAACTTGAACAAGAGTTGCAAGAGGAGGAAAATGAATAATTTTGAAGACATTTCAAAATTCTTAACTAAAGACTATGATCTTGAAATAATTTTAGATGAAAAGAAATCAATTTCATTAATAGTTGAAGAAAAAATTTCTCTTCAGTTGGAACTTGATCAATCTTTGCAGAAGCTTTTAATTTTTTGTAAAATTGCAGAAATAACTGCAGGAAAATATAGAGAAGATGTTTTAACAAAATCTTTAAAAGAAAATTTTAAATATCCATATAGTCTTATCTTGGGATTTTTAGAAAAAGAGAGTGCACTATGTGCATATAATTATATATATATGGATAATCTAGACGAGAAAAAATTTATTACATTTTTTTCATCATTTACCGAAAGAGCACTTTTCATTCAAGATGCTATTGAGAAGGGAAATGATTTTTAGAGTTTTATGGAAGAGATAATAGTAAAAGATATTTTATCATCCCCCTCTAAAAATCATTGGGAAAAAATAGGCATAAAGAAACATAAAGGTGTAATCATACCTTTATTTTCTTTAAAGACAAGAAACAGTTCGGGTATTGGTGAATATTTAGATTTATTGATGGTTATAGATTTTTTAAAAGATGTTGGTTTTAACATACTTCAGCTTCTTCCATTAAATGAGACAAGCACTGATTTTAGTCCCTACAATGCAATTTCTTCTTGTGCATTGAATCCGATTCATCTTTCATTATCAAAATTAAAGGGTGTGAATGAAAATATAAAATTAAAAGAGAAGCTAAAAGGTTTTGATATATATAACAAATATTCAAGAGTTAATTATACTCAGGTAAAAAGACTTAAAATGGCTTTTTTAGAAGAGTATTATAATTTTATATTTGAAGATTTAAAAAAAGACAAAGATTATGAAGAATTTTTAATTTCGCATCCCTGGCTTGAAGAATATGCACTTTTTCGATCAATTCAAAAAAAAGAGAATTTTAAACATTGGGAATTATGGGATGAAAAATATAAAAATATAATAAATCTTCCCTCTTTGATTCAAGAATTTCAAAATGAAATGAAATTTTATTATTCAATACAGTATTTATGTTTTTCTCAGCTTTCTGAAGTAAAAAAATATGCTGACGAAAAAAATATTTTAATTCAGGGTGATATACCTATATTAATTTCTAAAAATTCCTGTGATGTATGGTTTAATAGGCAAGTGTTTAATGATAATTTAGTTGCCGGTGCACCGCCTGACAGAGTTAACTTATATGGTCAAAAATGGGGTTTTCCTCTTTATAACTGGGAATATTTAAAAAAAACAGATTACAAGTTCTGGAAAAAAAGGCTCTCTGCGATTGAAAATATCTATCATATGTATAGAATTGACCATGCAGTAGGTTTTTTTAGAATTTGGGCAATAAAGCCGGACAAAGATCCTATGGAAGGCGAATTTATACCAAGAGACCCGTTAATATGGGATAGGGATGGCAATGAAAGACTTTTAATGCTTTTAAATGCTTCAAAACTTTTTCCTATAGCAGAGGATTTGGGACTTATACCTGAGGTAGTTTATAAAACTCTTAAAAAATTGTGTATTCCCGGAATAAAGGTTATTCCATGGGAAAAAAACATTTTTGGAATTATAAAATTCAATCAATACGAACCTATTAGTGTTACTACAGTATCAACACATGATTCTGATACATTGCAGCAATGGTGGGAGGGTGTTCCTAAAGAAGCGAATAAATTTGCTGCATTTAAAAATTGGTCATTTGAAAGATTTTTAACATATTCTCAGAGAAAAGAATTTTTAAAAGATTCTGTAAATACCTCTTCAATTTTTCATATAAATCTTTTTCAAGAATATTTGGCATTATATCCTGAACTGGTAAATCAAGATTTTGAAGATGAGAGAATAAATATTCCCGGAACTATATTACCAACAAACTGGACATACAAATTCAAGCCATATTTTGAAGAAATTATAAACCACACAAAATTCAAAAATGATCTAATAGAAATTTTAACTACTTAGATTTTTTTAATAGAAGATTTACTGCCTCTCTTTTTTTATCGGAACTTTTTGGATTTTGTCTAAAAATATTTTTTAGTTGATCGACACTCACTCCATATCTTTTATAAATTGCATCTTTTCTTTTTTGGATAAGAGCTTCGATTAATTTTCTTTCACTTGTTGAATTAAAATTCAATCTGTTCATTGCTTCTATATACATTTTTGTAATAAACATGTCTCTTTGATCTATAGAAGAGAAATTTAAAATTACTTCTTTTACTCTCTTTCTATTTTTTGAATACCAAAGATAAAAATCATATCCAAAATAAGAGATAGCACCTAAAATTATTGAATTTTTCAATGAAAAACCAAAAAAAGCTTTAGCAGTTACAGATACAACAAGAACTGAGATTCTTCTGATATCTTTACAAGGATAGGAAGCAACTGACATTAGTAAATTTGCAAAACTAACTTTTTGAGTCATAAAACACACCTTTATTAAAAAATTATCAAAAATATATTTGAAATTAAAATTTAAGAAAAGAATTTTTACTTTACCTGAAATTAATCTAACAATATTATCAAAAATAAAAAGAAAGTAAAAAAAGTATGCGTATTTTATTTTTAATAATTTTAATTGGGTCTCTTTTTTCAAAAAATCCTGATGTGCCCAGAATAGAAAAAAACAAAAAAAATATTGAAAAAATTTTCAAAACGCTAGACAAAAAATCTGCATTAAAGAATTTTGCCTTTTACAATTTATATCCGGAGACAAAAGAAGGAAAGCTTGCATTAAAAAAAGCTTGGGAAATATTAGGTGCTGAAAAAGTAGATAACCCTCATATTCTTCCAAAAATTGATATAAATTTAATGATAGATTTAGTTAATAAAAAAAGCTCTATAATACCTGAAGATCTTACTTTTGAAAAACTTGACTTTCTTTCGGAACTTGGTAAAAATTTAAAAAACAGAAAACTTAAAGGCTATAATGTTTGGACTCTTGAAGAAGTTAGAAACCTAACCGTAGCTGAAATTGATCTTTCACGAGCATTATTTTTAGAGGATTTGGGAGAAGCTGAAGATGCTATTTATAAAATAAAGTATTATGAAGTTATTTTAGATTTAATGACGCTGCAAATTTTAGCTAAACTACCTGATAATTTTAATGATATTGATATTTTGAATGCCATGAATGAGTATATTTTTCATGACTTAAGATTCAGATATCCTCCGCATTCTGTTGATGTGGCTCAAATTGATAAATTTACTTTCCTTTCATCCGTAATGGATTCTAGAAGAGGAGTGTGTCTTGGGGTATCGACACTATATTTGGTATTGTCACAGAGACTTGGAATTAATTTAGAGATAGTGACACCTCCAGGACATATTTTTGTTAGATACAAAGATAGTGAAGGTAAAATAACGAATATCGAAACTACAGCTAGAGGAGTAAACTATCCATCTGAAGTTTATCTTGGTATTGACACTAAAAAATTAAAAATGGCTAATATTAAAGAAGTTGTTGGTCATGCCTTTATTAACCAGGCATCACTTTTTTGGAATAAAAAGGATTATGAGACGGCAATAAATTTATACAAAAAAGCAAAAATTTATGTAATAAATGACAATGAATTAAATTATTTTATGGGGCTTAACTATCTTTTTTTAAATAAGCAAGAGGAAGCAAGAGAAATTTTACAAAACTTAAAAAATTATAAAGACGAATATTCAACTTCAAAAGATACAATTATTGATGATTATTTAAATAATAATACTGATGCTGAATCAATAAAAAAAATATTTATGTCTGTTGATGAAAGCAGAAAATCTATCATTGAGAAACAAAAAGAGTTATCTGAAGTTTTAAAAAAATATCCAAAATTTAGAGCCGGAATGATGCAGCTTGCGAATACATATCTACAGCTTGGCAGAGAAAAAGAAGCTTTTAATATTTTAGAAAAGTATTTTGAAATTGACAGGGAAGATCCTGTATTAAACTATTATCTTTCTGCAATATCATTTCAAAGATATGATTATTTAAATTCCTGGAAATATTTCAAAAACACAAAAAAAATATTAGATAAGCAAAACCATAATCCTCATGCAATGAAAGAATTATACAATGCTTTAAAAATAAAGTGTCCTGAAAAATCAATTTAAGAAATTAAACAATGTCATCCGGCAAAAGTTGTTGATTTAATGAAATGGCAAAGTAAGTTACAGCATTAGTGATATTATAACTTTTTTTATTATTTTTATTAAAATTCTCTATAGATACCACCCCAAAAATCAATATGCTTGTAGTAGAAAAAAATTGAACAATGTAACAGAGTCCGTTTTTGCTGCAGGTTATTATCAATGACAGCGTAATACATCTGGCTTTAGCCATGTGAATATAACCCGCCTTTTTTTTCTTGTAAATATATATGCTTCCATATTAAAATGCTTCTATCTTTTAAAGGTCTACCGTGGGACTCGCGGGATGTTAAGCCTTTGGAGAGAGCGGAAGACTCGGCATCGAAAATTCGATGCAAAGCGGCTCTCTGTGAATTAGGAATCCCATGGCTTTAGCCATGGGGAGCGGTCAATGTTACTATTTTGTCTTTATTTGTAGGAGAGAAAGATGACTAGAAAGTGTCAAGTGACAGGAAAGATTCCTTTTCTTAAAGGAAGAAGCTATGCACTTAGAGGGATTGCTAAAAAAAACAAAGGTATCGGACTTAATATTACCGGTAAAACTAAAAGAAAATTTCTGCCTAATCTTTTCAAAAAAAGATTTTGGTTTAACGATGAGAACAGATTTATTACTATAAAACTTAGTGCTCAAGGCATGAAAATTATAGACAAGAAAGGTCTTCCTCAAGTTGTAAAAGAAATGAGAAGTCAGGGTATGAAAATATAGCTTTTAAAGAATTATTTTTTAAATGCTAAAAAAAATAAAATTTTTATTAACGGCTATAATATTTTTTTTAATTATATTTTTTTTCACTATAGTTGTTAAATCCATATCACCGAACCTTCCAAAACCCGGTCAAAAAATTATTTTATATTCGAATCAATTTAGAAGTGATTTGAAGATAACATTTATTGAAGCCTTAAAAAAGGCAAAAAGCTCAATTCATCTTGTAATGTTTGGGCTTACAGATATACAGATTTTAAAAAATCTTCAAAAAAGATCAGATATAGATGTGAAGGTTTACTATGATCCTAAATCTTCTTTAGATGATATAAATACATATAAATTTAAAAGTTTTAAGGTAAAATCCAAAGGATTAATGCATCAAAAAATATTGGTGACAGATCAATCTTATGTTTTTATTGGTTCTACGAACATGACGCTATCATCTTTAATCATGCATGACAATATGATGGTAGGGTTTTATTCTCCTGAGATTGCCTCATATTTGATTGAAAAAACCCCCTACTATACCGGGAATATTTCGACAATAGTATCAAATCAGGAAGTTGATCTTTATTTACTTCCTGACATTCAGAACAAAGCTTTAAAAAAAGTATTAGATTTAATTAAAAGGGCTAGATCATCAATTAAAATTGCCATGTTTACATTGACTCATCAAAAAATTTTAGATGAGATAATAAACTTAAAAAAATTAGGAATAGAAGTGACTATAGCGATTGATGGAAAATCATCTAGAGGTGCTTCAAAAAAAGCAATAGAGAGGTTAAAAAATGAAAATATAAAGGTATTAATCTCAAAAAACGACAAGTTATGCCACCATAAATTCATGGTAATAGATGATAAAATTTTAATGGTTGGTTCTGCAAACTGGACTAAAAGTGCATTTGACAAAAATAATGACTGTTTTTTAATAGTTTATAATTTAGATAAAAATCAGAAAAGTTTTTTAAAAAAACTATGGAGGATAATTGAACTTGAAACTTTATAAGAAGAATCTTAATATAAAAATTTAGAAGGTAAAAACTTATGAAGGATCATATTTTATCTATATTTACAATTGCATTTTCACTATTTATTTTGATGAATTCGATTGGTAACGGTCCATTATTTTTATCCTTAATGAAAGGGATTTCAAAACAAAGACAAAAAGAGATAGTAATAAGAGAGATGCTGATTGCACTAGCAATTATCATAATATTCTTTTTTATAGGCCAGCTTTTATTAAAATTTTTAGGAATTACTCCGGATGCACTGCAGATAGCCGGAGGAGTCATCTTATTTTTAGTATCTTTAAAAATTTTATTTCCTCCGGAAAAAACAGAGCGGGAGATACAGGAACTTGTAAAAATAACAGAGCCGTTTATAGTACCTCTGGCAATGCCATTAATAGCCGGTCCTGCTGTATTAACAGCTGTTATACTTTATGCGAAACAGGAACCTTTTATGATAGTATCGCTTGCAATAATCATTGCTTGGGCACTATCTCTTGCAGTGCTTTGGTTTTCAGCTCATTTAAGCGGTTTTTTCACAGAAAGAGGCTTAACCGCGATAGAAAGACTAATGGGATTTATATTGATATTGATAGCAATTCAAATGTTTTTAAATGGGGTTGGAAGTTTTATGAAGGCTTAATTTCAAAAAGAGAAGTGCCGCTTCCAAGATCACCCTTGCAAAGCAAAAAAACAGCTGTTTCTAAGTTATTAAATTGCTTTCCAAATTTGAAATAATCCGTTTCAATTAAAGTTCTCAAAAACGAGGCCCTATAAAACGGAATTATAGACCTATTGTAAACGCCAAATATTGTAGGTATTTCAAAATCAAATCTAAAATAAATATTAAAAGCTAAAAATAATAAAACCGGATTATTTTCATATTTCTTATCAATTATTTTTTCTTTGACTAAATATGCAACTTTTTCCTGTGCGTGCTGAAAAGATTTTTCAATAATATCTGAACAGTATTCTTTAAAAAATTCATCAGAGACTGTTCGCTTTATATCACTAAACTCACCGGGACGATCACCACTTTTTTTGTATCTTTTAAATGCTTCTTTACTGATTTGAGCATGAAATATATTCAAAAAATATGTTTTTACCGTTTCAGGAATTATTTCTTTAAGATTCATATCTTTTTTTATTATATCTTTATCAATCAAAGCATCAATTTCACCTACTCTTTTCATTAACTCTTGATAATAATAAGGACCAAGATCAACAGCCTGAGCATTTTTAGCTTGTTCTATAGCTCTTTCAAGAGCAATTAAGCGCACTGCATAAGCAGCTGCTATTAGATCTGAGTCTTCGGCAGGTTCTCTTGATATTTCTCCAATACTTGCCCTTGATGTTACATTAAAAACTTGGTTTACTATTGTTTGTTCTAATGCAGGTAAAACAGGTTCATCATCCGAGGAACTGTCATTATAATCCACGTCCGTATAATCAAAGTCCATTTGATTATTTACAAAATCTTTAACCTTTTGCAATATATTCCAAAAACAAGAAA
>MGLU01000011.1:0-3056 GCA_001796155.1 Chlamydiae bacterium RIFCSPHIGHO2_12_FULL_27_8
CCCCCATCAAATGTGTTCCGGTAAATTCATATTCTTCTGAAAAAACATTTAAAACTAAAATAAAAAAAATAAAAAATTGCTTTTTTAACATAAGTCTTAGATTTTTATACTAAAATATATAAATTTTTTTCAAAATAATATAATATTTTTATCAAAATAATTAGGAGAAACTTATGGTTAACAAGACAAATTTCAAAACTGAAGGTTATGTAATTGATATAATTGGTAAACATTTAGTAATAACAGATGCAATACAAAAGTATGTTGAAGAGAAATTAAAAAAGGTTCAAAGATTCACAAATAAAATTCTAGATATAAAAGTAACTTTGGGAGTTCAAAAACTTGCACATAATGTTTCCATTATTATGCATTTTATGCACTATACAATCCAAGTTCACTCTACAACTGAGGATTTATATGCTGCAATAGATGGATCATTCGCTAAATTGTATAAATTAATTAGAAAATATAAAGACAAATTAAAAAATCATCATAATAAAGATTTAACTACTATTGATATGCATGTTCATGTCCTTCAAACTCTTGATGAAGTTGAAGAGATAAATGATGAAATATCCAAAGAAAACTTAAAAGAAGAATTGAAAAAGTTTGAAATGCCTAAAATTGTTGATAAAGAGAAAATGACTGTAAAAATGCTAACGCAAGATGAAGCTGTAATGAAACTTGAGCTTTCCGGAGAGAATTTTTTATTATATAAATGTGAAGAAGATCAAAAAATAAAACTTTTACATAAAAGAAATGATGGCCAATTAGGACTTTTGATCATTGAATAAAATTTTTGATCCTGTAAGAAGAAAATTTGTATTAGATAAGCCGGAAGAGGTAGTAAGACAAAAGCTGATTTTAAGGATGATAAATATTTTGAAATATCCTAAAAATCTGATTTTTTTAGAAAAAGACCTTTTTCTACTGCCTCATCTTAAAGATCAAAATATTAAAAATATCAAAAGACGTGCGGATATTATAGTTTTTTCTAAAAACATTGATCAAAGCTGTTTTTTTTATCCTTTGCTTATGATAGAATGTAAAGCTGTAAAATTAACCGAATGTGCTATAGATCAGGTAATTGGATATAATTATTTTGTAAAATCATATTTTGTTGCTGTAGCAAATGAAGATGAGATTATTACTTTATATAAAAAAGATGATGTTTACAAAAGACTTAATTTTCTACCTAGTTATAGAGATTTATTAAATTCAATTTCAAATGGATAGAGAAACTTTTCATATATATTTTGGAAAACCGGATACAAGTATTTGTTTAGATAAAAATTCAATTTTTTTAGATGAAGATAAGGATATTTCAGATGAATTTTTAAAAAAAATAGCTTTAGATAATATTTTTTCAAATTTACAATTTTTAGATAAAAATTCTCAAGATAAGGAGAAATTTTTAAACATTAAGGAAAGATTTGAAAATATTAAAAATGGCTGTGATCTATCTTTGTATCTTTATTCAGACCTTTCTGAAATTTATTTTAAAAATTTCTATACAAATTTTTTAAATTATAAAGATTTTTATGATGTTTCCTCTTTAAAAGATAAATTTAAAAATAAACCGGCAGTAATAGTTGGTGCCGGTCCCTCTTTAAAAGAGGATATTTTCTTATTAAAAAAAATCAAAGAAAAAGCTTTTATTTTTGCCGGAGGCAATGCTGTAAACTTTTTAAATAAAAATAAAGTTGGAATCGATTTTCAAGGATTTATAGATCCTATTTTAAAAGTAGATTGTAATCAAAATATACCAACTTTTCTCCAGTATAAAGTTTTTTTTGAAAATGAATTTTCAAAAATTAAAAATAAAATTTTTCTACCTGATGCAGATTTATATCCTTTAGCTATTTTTTTGGAGCATAAAATAGGTTTATCTAAGATTTCGGAAGATTTTGGATGGACTGTATCTAATTTTTTAATGACTATTGCAGATTATTTAGGCTTTAGTCCAATAATTTTAGTAGGCATGGACCTTTCCTTTGAAAATATTGAAAAGACAAAAAACGGATATTTAAAAGTTAAGGGTAAATTTAATAACGATCTTTTTACAAAAAAAGATTTTCTTCTTTCAAAAAAATGGATAGAAGATTTTGCAGTTGGTAAAAAAGTAATAAATGCAACTTCAAAAGGAGTCGAAATTTTTAATCTTTTAAATTTTTCACTTTCGGATTTTTTAAAAAATCCTGATCTTAATAAAACTCAAAGTGTATTTAATGAAAATTTTTATATAAGGAATATTGAAAATCATAATTTATTACATAATATTAAAAAATCTATAGAAAATGTTTTAAAGCTATGCTCTCAAATATTTTTAGATTTTGAAAAACACATATTTGATTTAAATCTTATAATTTTTCAAAATGAAATTTTTTATCAAAAGCTTTTAGAGCCTTTATGGTTAAGATTACAATCATTATTTTTAAAAAATGTTTTAGATGATCCTATACATATTTTAATTAACAAAATTATTTTTTTTAAAAACGTTTCAGAAATTCATTTAAAAATTTTAAAAGGTTTGAATGTATAAATTTTTAAACAATGAATTAATTATTAAAGATGAGAAATTAAATATAGATATAAATTGTAAAAAAAAATTCAAAAAAGTTATTAAAAAATTTCAAAATATAAAAACTGAGAGTTTTTATTATAAAAATAATCTCTATGGCCCAAGCAGATCTTACGTTGGTGATATTTTAGTTTCTGAAGGATTTTTTTTAAAAAATAGAGAAGTAGGAATTTTTAGAAGATATTATATGTCAAAAGAACTCTATTCTATTGAATGTTATAAATTTGGAAAATTTGAAGGAGAGCAGAAATATTTTTATGAAAATAAAAATATTAAATCTCTTTTAAATTATAAAGATGGTCTTTTACAGGGTAAAATTATTTTGTATTACGAAGATGGAAATATTAAAAGAGAATCATATTTTGATAGAGGAAGTCTTTTAAAAGATGAACTATTTGATAAAAACCAAAAAATTATAAAAGAAGAATATTTTAAGATATGAGCTATTTTGAAAAAAGTTTGGATATTATTTTAA
>MGLU01000011.1:3108-12717 GCA_001796155.1 Chlamydiae bacterium RIFCSPHIGHO2_12_FULL_27_8
GAGAAAATATTTTAATTTTTTTTGATGATGATATTTTTAATTTTTTTAATTTTTTTGATACTGAAGATGGTTATAATTTATTAAAATGTCAGAATATATATTTTTATTATTCTAATCCCTTTTCATTATTTTTAGCAGAAATTCAAAAAAAATTTATTTTAAATAATGTTAAAGTAGATTCTTTGTTTCAAACAAAGAAATTTTTAAAATATAAAGAAGAGATTGAAAAGAAAGCAATGCTTTCATCTTTTGCTAAACAGGAATATTTAAATCTTCCCAGACTTTTTAAAAATTTTATTTCAAATATTGAAAAATTTGAAAATTCCTTTTTTTTAGAAAAATTTGAAAATTCTTTTAAAAATTTTCCATGTATAATTTTAGGTGCCGGACCATCACTTAAATATTCATATGAATATTTAAAAAAAATAGATAAAAAAGCTTTGATAATTGCCGGTGGAACTGCTATTACCCTTCTTTCAAAAAATTCTGTAAATTTTCATTTAGGTGTAGCAATAGATCCAAATCTGGATGAGTTTAAAAGGCTTTTAAAGGCCACATCTTTTGAGGTTCCATTGATTTATGCTGCCAGGCTAAATTTTGGGATATTTAATCTTATGAATGGCAAAACAGGATATTTAAAAGGTCAAATGATAGAAAGCTTTGAAAAGCTTTTAAATGAGAGATTTAATATAAATGAAAAACCAATTCAAAATACTAATCTAGAGAGCGGATTAAGTGTTACCGGAGTATGTCTTGATATTGCAAATTTTTTAGGATGCAGTCCAATCATTTTGGATGGTGTTGATTTATGCTATTCATCAAATAAACTATATCCTGAAAAAATTGTAGATACAAATAAAGATAAAGATCTTTTTTTTAAAAAAAACAAAAACCAAAAACTTTTTAAAACAAATCTTAAATGGGAAATAGACAGGGCAGCTTTAGATTTAAAGGCTAAAAGTTTAAAAAATAAAAAGTTTTTAAATTTAACAAAAAACGGAATGAAAATTTTTTCTTTTAAAGATAGTTCATATAAAGATTTGGATATTTTTTTATATAAATCTTTAGATATAAAAGGGTATTTACACAGTTTAATAGAAGAAAATTCAAAAAAAGTATCTAAAAATAAGATAAGTGATTTTAAAAATGAAATTTTTAATTCTTTAAAGACAACAAAAGATTTATTAGAAAAAATTATCAAAACTGAAAAAAATTATGAAAAAATACTTTTTTTAGATGATTTGGAAAATGAATTTTTTTATAAATTTTTTTTAAAGGATATGAAGAAAATTTTGGAAAATCACTTTGAAAATATAGATATTTTTTCAAACCTTTTAGAAGTAATAGAACATTTTAAAAAAGTTTAGTTAATATAACGCTTTAAAATTATTATTATTTTATATAAACCTTTATATATCAGTTTTTTATAGGAAGATTTATATTAAATATTGTTCCTTTATTTAGAACTGATTTTACTTCAATGCTTCCAAAATGTGAGCTGATTATTTTATTGGCTTCGCAAAGTCCAAGGCCGCCGGCTTTTGATTTTGTTGTAAAAAACAGAGAAAAAATTTTTTCAATATTATGATCTTCAATACCTGCCCCATCATCTGAGATTGTAATTATACAAAGATCGTTATTTTTCATAAGAGATATAGAAATATTTCCATAATCTTCAATTGCCTGATAAGAATTGATTAATATTTTGGAAATAGCGTTTTTTATTAAATTTTTATCTCCAAATATGTTTATAATCTCATCACTGTAATGAAAATCAATATTTATATTTTTTGAAAAAGAATCATCTTTTTTAAAAGTTTTAATAATCTCTTTTAAAGAGTCTTTAATATTAAAGGTAAAAGCGTCAATTTTTATAGGTTTTGCATATTCACTGACATTATTAACAACTCTTTCAATAGATTTGATGCCGTCTAAAATATAAATTGTCATATTTTCTAAATTTTTGTTGTTTACCAAATTTTTGCCTAAAAGAGAAGCGTAGCCTCTGATCATAGAAAGGGGATTTTTCATTTCATTTACTATCGAAGATGTTATTTCACCAATTTCTTTCATTTTATCATTTCTACTTGCTTGAATTTTTAATTTCTGCATTTTTGTAATATCATTTAATAATATTATTAGACCTTGATGCTCTTCTGCACTATCTGAAATGTAAGAAGAAGAGATTTCAATATCTTTAAATTCCGAATCTGTTTTTTTTCTGATGTAATTAATATTTTTAGATGATTTGAATTTGAAGGCATCTTTCATTGAGAATCCAAAAAAATCATCTTCAAAATTATCTTGGTAATTGTTAAAAAGAACTTTTTTAGGATCTGTGCCAAGTATTTTAAAGGCTTCAGTATTGTAAGTTGTAACAACTAAGTCTTTATCAATAAAAATAATACCTTGGGAAGTGTTTTTTATAAGGTTGTTTAAATAAGCCGTTACTGCAGATAAATCAGATACTTTTTGATTTAAAATATCTTCTGTTGATTTTAGTTTCATAGATACGCTTTCGAATCTGTCCTGCAGTCTTTGATGTGCGGTATTCAATTTTTGAACTTCAAGTGAAAAAAATGTAAAAGCATTTGCTAAATGTTTAACTGCTTCATCTTTAGTTGTTGAATTGATAGCATTTTGAGCGGACTCTTGAAGTTTTTTTAATATTTCAGACATAATACGCCTTATGTTATATTGCTTTTCAACCTCAATATAAGAAATAAACATGTTGTATAAAAGTCTTTTTATTTTTTTTATTCTTTTATTAACTTCTTGTAATTTTAATGAAAACAAAAGTAATAAAATTAAAAACATTAAAATTTTAGAAATATCTAGAAAAAAAGATGATAAATATTTTGATTTTGAAAAAGTTGAAATGAGAAAAATCAGAAATTATTCATTTGAAAATGAAGTTGACAATTTACCAAAAATTACAAAAGAATATTTTAGATGTAAGGGAAATGCCTTAAATCCGGAGAGAATCGACGAAACAAACAAGGAAGATATCAAAGTTTTTTTAGATTGTGATGGTTCTTCAAAACATTCACTTCCTATAATAAATGGAAGTGAAAATGTTTATTCCATTTTAGTGGAATTATTAAATTACATTCAAAAAAGGACTAAAAAAAGAGTCAATATTACATGCGGACACAGATGTCCGAAGCATAATGCTTATTCTGATTTTTATTTAAATGCTAAAACTTCGAAACATATGATTGGAGCTGAGGTAGATTTTTATGTTGATTCATATGAATATAAACCTCATGACATATTAGAAATTATTTTTAACTTTTATAAAGAAAAAAAAATTTATAAAAATAAAACTGAATACCAAAATTTTTATGAGTATACAAAAGATTTGGATGTAAAAGCTCCTGCTTTTTATAATAAAGAAATTTTTATTAAAACATATGATTTTGATGAGGGCAGGGATTTTTCAAACAGGCATCCCTATCCTTATATTTCAATTCAGGTCTTATTTGATAAGGATAAAAATGAGAAAGTTAGCTATTCTTATGAGAAAGCAAATAAAAACCTTTTAAGATTTTAATTTTTTTGGCAGAATATTTTATTTGCCGATGTGGCGGAATTGGTAGACGCAGTAGATTCAAAATCTACCTTTGCTTGCAAAATGCCGGTTCGATTCCGGTCATCGGCATTTTACCTAATGTTTTTTCAGAAATGTCAAAATTTTTTGTTTTATTTTTTTCTAGTTGAGTGTCTGCAATTTCAAAAAGTTTGTTTTTATTATCCATGCACCAATGTTATAATTTTTATTACATTCGTGCGGATATTTAATTAATTTGAAGATTAGATTCAATTAATTCTTTAAGAGTTAACCGTTTAAATATAGTTAAATCTATAGAATTAATTCAAAATTTAAATAATTTTGGTCTTTCTGTATGATGGTTTTATTGAGGTATGGATAAAATAAACTATATTGATTTTTCCATTTTAATATCAGGTTCTTCGGTAAATAATTTTGACACCGATTATTGAATCATTTCAGCAATTCCCTCTTAAAATATTTCGTATGCACAAGGGGGAAAAGAAGCTCATCGAAGAATAATTTTGAGGATCTAATTATAGTGTTAGAACATTTAAAAAAACTAAAAAGGTTTTTAAACAATTTAAAAGATTTTGAAAAATTCAACATATTAATTTTCCTAAAAAAAATTTTAGAAAAATTAAAAACGAAAATTTTATTTGTCAAATAATTTATTTAAGAAATTAATTAAAAAATCCTTAAATTATCTTTACAAAAAATTAATAATATATTAAAACATACTCGCTTAAAAAAAAAGGTAATCAGTATGGCTAGTGTTGGAGTTAAGGGAATGATAGTAGCTTGTGATTTTATAAACGCTTTAAATGCAATTGTAGAATGTCGCAGCGATCATGATGATCTATTAAAAAAAGCAAGGCTTGTAAATAAACTCATTCTTGCAGGGTTTTCACTTAGTGATTTAGCATATTTTAATGGAAATGTAAAAATTCAATACAAGTTAATACATAAAAGTTCTGAATATATTTTTAGATTTGCAGATTTTATTGCTAGTATACCGGAAGCATTTTCTGATTCAGACGGCTCGTTTCAAGGGGTATTAAAAGCAATACAGATAGTTGCAAGCAGTGCATTTGATACATTTAGAGTTGCTTTTGAACATAGTGCATTAGTAGAGCAAAAGTATATTGAAGAAGTTGAAAAAAATCCGGAGGCAACACGACCGGAATATGAAGTTGATGCAAGAGGGGAAGTTAATATTAAAGGTTATAAAAAAATTGATAAGGCCGAATGTGAGAGAAATAAGGAAATAAGTGATAAATGTTCTGCCGGATTGTCATATGCGAGAATTATTACTGAATCCGGAATAGTTGGAAAAACTGCTGTAGCTGTTAACGATGTTTATAGACAGTTAATAGAATTTTTAGATTTAAGAAATCAGGAAAGAAATGAATTAATTGTAGATGGAAGATTAAATTTAGCAAGGGTGAGAAGAATTCCATTACCTTTACATGATAATGATTTTTTTAGACAACATATATGTCCAATTACTCATGAGCCGATTAGAGATCCTGTTTTAGATCCAAATGGAATAACAGTATATGAAAGAAGTGCAATTTTAAATTGGATAAGAATTCGTCCTGTATCTCCCGTTACTAGACAGCCGTTAAGAGCTGACCAACTTGCAGAAATGCCTGCATTAAGAGCAGAAATTAATAGAAGGTTAAGAGAGTTTGAGCCTTTAATCATTAGTAGGTTAAGAAACGGAGAAGAAGATGATTTATAAAGTTATAATTGTTGGTTCTTTATATGCTATTCCAAGAATAGTTGAACATATAAGTTCCGAGCCAAAAGAAGATGAAATTTCAAGAATAAATTCATTAAGGCATCTTTTATATCCATTTAAAAATGATATTGTGAAAAAAATCCCACCGATAGTTTATGATATTGGGCATTTATTTGCAAGATATGGTTGGTTTCCGATTGGGATAATTTTTTTACTTGATCAGTTTCAACCGATGAGTATTGTATCCATTGAAAGTTACGTAAGGTTTGTTTTGGCATGTGTAATATCATTAGAAGTTTTTTCAGTATATCAAAAAATCATAGGTGAAAAAGATGGCGTTAATAGTTAGAAGTTCAATTGATATTTATGATTATAGGGAGTTATTTTCATTATATTCAAAATGGTCTGAAAGAAAAATATTAGATTTGGACGATCAATTTGAAACTGTAAGGTTATTCAACAAGCTTAAATCGAATATGGAATATATTTGTGATCCGAAAACATTTAAGTTTTTTTTACAAATGAACTATTTCATTGAGGTTATTAAAAATGAAGCTAGAATAACACGTGCAGTTAGAAATTTTTTTGTTGTTTCAGGTAAAACTCAAAAACAGCTCTATGATGATCCAAAAGATGGGGTTGTTTATGAACTGGGTAATTCCAGCGGTCTTTTAATAATGTTTCCCATTATGGGGAAATTTAGAAGTGTCTCTATTAACTTAAATGAAAAAGTTAATGGTAGGTTATGTGATATGCTCTCATATGAAAAATTTGATTGTCAATTACAAAACGGCAGTGAATGTGACTTATTTTGGTCTTTTAGATCTACTTTTAGTTTTTTTGATGCAGCTGCTAAGTATGATAAGAAACAAAGTCCTATTGTTGATTATTTTGATAAAAATGCAGCAGAGCTTACTGAAACTAGAAATTATGATTTTATAAGGGTTTTGAAGCATCCAAAAGACTTATTGGAAATGGGTTTTAAATTGAATGATGCTCGTAAATATTTCATGGTTCTTTTTTTTCATAAAATAGCATTAAAAGCTGAGGAGGTAAAATAATTATGAAAATTTTGTTTGATGATAAACATCCTTTAGGAAAGTTATATTTTGAAAAAAAAGATGGAGAAGATAATTTTTTTATTACGGAAGTAGATGAGACCGTTAAAAAAATTAATCAGGTATTTTCTGATTTTGTTTTTAGAGATATCAAGGAGAGTGTAATTATTCAAATGCTAAGAGATAGGGAAGTTTGTCAAATCGAATTGAATAAAATAGATGATGAAGATGATGAATATGAATTACACATTAATGAAATCAAGACAGTAGTACCTAGAAGAAATCTAAATATGTCAGAAGATAAGTATCGTCTTTTGGTAGAGCTTAAAATTCATGATAAAGATGTTAAAGATGAAGACATTTCTGCAAGTTTAGTAAAACACTTAGCAAAAACAAAAACCTATACTAGTGTTTATGTCACTAGTAGTGAATCCTGTAAATTTCATACAGTAGTGAAACCCGGAAGAATAATCAGGACAACTATTGATGCATTGCCTGCACTACGTAATACTTTTTCAATTATTTTTACAAAGGTTTATTGGCAAAGTCAACCTGAAGATGAAAATAAGCTGGAATTGGCTGTATTAGGATCTGATGTTTCATCTAATGTAGATGAACTTCAGCGATCATATTTAAAAAATTACACTTTGGAAATACATGCTTCATATGATTTACAGTCATGTATATTGATGCCGGTAGAAAAACCAAAATGCGTGATAACCTAGTATGACAATTGAAAAGATGACTCTATGCTATCAGGATGCTACAGCTGTAGCAAGGATTGCAGAGATCAAAAAAATTATAAGAAGTGAAGCGGCTACACGTACAAAAATTATGATAGTTGCTCCAAAAGTTATTTTCATATTAGGAACAGGATTAGAAACAATAATTCAATTTGTTCCTTGTTCTGTACCATTTAGATTTACGGTAAAAGTTATTACTTCAATAGGTCTTGCTGCAGAAACTATTAGTGATAGTATTGATGATGGTAATATAAAGGTTGTAGAAGTAATTTCTAAAATTAGCTATTCAATTCTATTTTCTATGGAAGAACATATCATAAGTTTTTTTAAAGCGAGCAAGAATGTTGAATCTGCATATGATAAAATAAAGGCAGTATTACTTATATTATCGAATCAGGAAAAGATAACACTTGGTGTAAAGAATCTAGTATCGGTAATTCATAAAGGTCCTAGAGGGGATTTGCTTCCTTTTGAGAAAACGAGATATATTGATAAAAAGTATTTTGAAGATGGATTGATAATGGTCACAGATATTTCTGAGTTAGATGAAATTCCTGATGATATGAGATACTTAGAATGTTATGAAGATAAAAATCTTTGTCCAATTTCGAATAACCCTATTAGGTATGCTGTAGGAGCGGTGGGAGAGGAAATACATCCTGAATCTCCTATATATGAAAAAAGTAATTTGCTGCAGTTTTTAAATGGTCACGAAGATGAACTCCCGCCTAATTGGCCGGCTCAAGTTATATTTAATAGAACAAATATTGTTCCATTTTTGAGTAAACAAAATGAGATTGATCGGAATTTAAGAGAATATGTAAAAGACTTTAAATTATTACACAAAGATCCGCTTTTAGATGATTATGTTTTTGCATTTGTAGATAAATTTTACTTTTTTGATTTGGAAGTTTCTGATTTAAAAATAAATGCTATTGTAAGATCTTTTCTTCCAAAAGATTTTCTAAGTAAAATTTATTCTGTGTATGTAAGAAAAATTGAACATAAATTTAAATATGAGGTTGGGAAAATTAGTGCTATAGAGATTCAAATTGATCTTATGATACCGCTAATTTGTGCTAGACATGAAAATTTAAATGTTGAATACATAGCAGGGGCAGTATTGGGAAATCATGATTATAAATATCAAAATGAGCTTAGAAAATTTTTACAAGTTGGGTATAGCAAAATGTTGATAGTATTGAGTCCGGATAGATATAGTTTTTCTGCCATATCTTAATTTTTTAAAATTATTTTTATGATCAAATTAAAAGTTGCAATTGATAAACATCTTTAATTTTATTAGTTATACAATAACCTTGTTGTTAAAAATTGATTTTTTAAGCAGAAGTTAAAGTTGATTCAACTTGTGTTTCTTCAAACTTTTTAGAGACTTTATTGATTGATAATACCCAAAGGGGTATTACAGCTAAAATTATAACAAAAATTATTGGTGCTGCTCCCATTGGAGTGGAAAAAATCATAAATAAACACTGCAGTACTAAAGAGCTGGAAGATTTTCCAAGGCGTGAACCTATGCCGTCTATAGCTGATTTTCCTTGTAGTTTTTCTTCAGCAGAAAGGGGGATAAATGCCATTTCTTTTGTATCATCAAAAACAGTATATTTTAAAGCTCTGGATAATACATTTTGAAGAGAGCCGAAAAATACAGATAACACTAAGGGAGAAAGTCCCCACAGGGTTAAAAATAAATTTGAAGTTAGATGATATTTTCTTGCAAAAATAAAATAGAAAAATCCAACAGAAGAGAGAAGCAATACTACAGGTGTTACCATAGCGGTGAATCTCCATCCGAGTCTTCTAATAATATTGCCTGAAATAAAAAAAGCAGATAAGGCTGCAATTATTCCAATAATATAGGTTATCTTGCTCATATAAGCTGTAAAAGCTTCAGAGGATGGGTAAAGTTCTTTAATTTGAGATTTCCACATAACCTCTGTAAGATTAATCAAGATATTGTAAGAAAGAACCATTAAAGAAATGTATAAAACATACTTTGATTTAACAGCATAGAGAATGCTTTTTTTAAGGGATATTTTTTGTCTTCCATTTTTAGTTGCGTCTCCGCCCATTAGATGTCTTTCCGTATAAACGGTTTTATGGAGGTGCCTATATATAACAATTATTAGAAGACCTGAAACTAATATTAGTAGAATGAATAAAAATAATATTTGGTCCCAGTTTGTTCTAAATCCAAATAATTTATAAAAAAAATTTGCGGAAGTTTTCGAAACTAATGCTTTCGTTGCTAAATGTTCTCCTAAAATACCTGCAAAAATTCCTGCAATATTTCTAGATACACCGAAAAGGGCATAAAATCTTTTTGCTTCGGAAACAGATAATACATCTACTACAAAAACCCATAATAAAAGAGATAAAATAATTGTAGACCAAGCTTCTGCCATAATATAAAAAAGAGAAAAATGCCAATATTTTACAATTGCGATTAATCCTTTAAATCCTTTAGGTAGAATGGTAGATAAATAATCAGCA
>MGLU01000012.1 GCA_001796155.1 Chlamydiae bacterium RIFCSPHIGHO2_12_FULL_27_8
CCCATAGGCGTAAAATTTGGAATAATTTTAGTTATTGTCGATAATAAACAATATGAAGTTGCAACTTTTAGAACCGATGTTTCCTACGAAGACGGCAGAAGACCCTCCCAAGTAAAATTTTCAACTCCTGATGAAGACGCTAAAAGAAGAGACTTTACAATAAATGGCATGTTCTATGACCCAATAAAAAAATAAATTATAGATTTTGTTAATGGAAAAATTGATCTTGAAGCAAAAATTATTAAAGCTATAGGTGATCCAAATCAAAGATTTTTAGAAGATAGACTTAGAATGATCAGAGCAATCAGATTGTCATCTAGATTTTCTTTTAAAATTGATAAAGAAACAAAAATTGCTATTTCAAAACATTCAAAAGATCTGTTTCCTTCAGTAGCTATTGAAAGAGTTATGCAGGAATTTCAAAAAATGAGCCTTTATAAAGGTTTTAGAAATTCCTTAATTAAAATGTTTGAAGTCAATCTTTTGCAAACAATTTTCCCATCTTTAAAAGAACTTTCGATAGATGAAATAAAAAAAAGAACCTTGATTATTGAAGGTTTTCCAAAAGAAACCCCGGTAATCATCTCTATTTTAGAACTTTTTAAAAATATTTCATTAGAAGAAAAAATAGAAATTTCTAAATATTTAAAAATTTCTAATAGAGAAATTGATTTTGTAAAATTTATTCACTTATCTAAAGAATTTATTGTGGATTTCAAAAATATTGATGATTATACTTGGTCTCTTTTTTTTACTTCAAAATATTCAGAAATAGCTCAAGATATTTTAGCAATGTATATCCCGGCAATAGATCGAATCGCATTTTTTGAAAAATTAAATAATAAAAAAGAAGAATTAAAATATTTTATAAATAAAATTAAAAATAAAGACCCTATCTTAAAATCTGAACATTTAAAACTTTATAATATCAATCCGGGCTTATTAATGGGACAACTTCTAAAAGATGCAGAAAAAATTTCAATAAATAAAAAAATTAAAGAGCCTCATAAAGTTATAGAAGAATTAAAAAAAACTAAACTGTGGCCAAAAGAATCACTTTAAGCAATCATACATGCTGTGTTGATAAGCATGGAAACAACTTTTACTGCATTAATTAAAGATTTTTTTAAAAAAATTGTCGGATCTAAAATCCCTTCATTATTCAAATCTACAAATTTGCTTTTTAAAACATTATACCCAAGATTTTTAGAACTTTTAAAAATTTTTTCAATAATTAATTCAGTGTTTTGACCAGAATTTATCAAAATCTGTCTTAAAGGAACTTTTAATACTTCAGAAAATATCTTATATGCAACTTTATCCGCTTCAGATAAATTTTCTTTTTTTAAAAAATGTTCTAAAAATTTAGCACATTTTAAATATTCAACTCCCCCGCCATTTGAAATACCACCAATATTAAAAAGTTTTAAAATTTCTAAAATTTCTAAAAATTTTTCTCTCTTTTCTTTAAATTCTAATTCCGTATCCCCATTTAAAAAAATTTCAGCATAGCTGTTTTGAAAAAATGATCTTCTCTTTATTATTTTATCAATTTCATTTTGATCTCTGGTTTTTGTTATTTCCAAAGATAGTTTTTTAGTTTTATCTTCAAATTCACTCTTTGTATCAAATATGAAAATAGTCTTGTCTTTCAAAATTTTAATAAATTTACATGATCCGAATTTATTTTTAAAATTTAAATAAATATCTGTATTACAAATATTTGCAATATCATTCAATACAAATTTTTCTAAAAAATAACTCTCTAAAACACACACCGGAAAATTATTTCTTACTCTATTCAATACTGCCGTTTCCAATGCCCTTTTTTCAACCCGGCTAGCTATAATAACAAGTGGCTCTTTATCAGCTCTTTGTAAAATTTCTGCAATTTCATTCTCTGAAACTATATTTTTTTCCAGAATTAAAATTTTAGGGTTTTTGAATTCAACACTTAAACTCTCTTCATTGTTTATAAAATAATTTGATAAATATCCACTATCTATTTCATAGCCATCTAAAAATTTAACCTCTTGCTTATCAACATTTTTTTCACTTATTTTGATAAAACTATCAATCGGTATTTTTTTAAACCCTTCTAGCAATAGTTTGGATGAAGAAATATCTATATTGTTTAATATAAAATTTTCTATAACCTGTGCAGTTATCTTTGTATTTGAGCTTTCTTCTAAAAAATCTATAGACACTTTTAAAACTTTTTCTAGAGATTCTTTTAAATATACAGGTGATACACCAAAAGAAATATACTTTAAGCAGGCTTCATAAAAAGCTTCTATCAGAATAATTGTTGTCGAAAATCCAATTTTTAAATCGCTTTTTGTTTTTTTAGCAGCTTCATTAATTATTTTTACTGCCATATTTTCAAATCTGTCTTCAAAAAAAATCTCACCCGCTATTTTTTCAGCATTTTTTGAAGAAAAAATATACCCATCTTTTCTAAAAATTACATTTTTAGGGTTTGGCCCATATGTAACTTTAATGGTTTTAGAAAATTTTTTTATCCCATTTAATATTGAAATTAAACCGCTTTGATTTAATTGAAAGGTCTTTTCCATATTCATACCTTCATTTAAAATAGAAAAAAAAATCTCATTTGTCAAAATTAAAAATTATAATGCTATAAAAATATATCTGTCATAAAATATCAGTAATTTAATAATCACATTATGAACGAAAAAAAAACATCTTACCTTCAGGAGGCAAAAGAACTATTAGATAGTTTTTCCAATAAAACTTTTTCAACAGAAGAAAGATGCTCAAATTCAATAAAATTATCCGAAATTATCTATTCTTATATTAATCAAAATAACTCTTTTATAAATTTTTTTAATTTTAAACTCGATCCTTCCAATCTTTTAGATTCTAAAGCTTTTTTACAAGATTCAATTGATCAGCTTCTAAGATCAAAATCAGAGGAAAGAACTTTAGAACACTTTTCTCACCTTTTAAAGATTTATAGCAATATTAATTCAAAAAGTAATAATATTTTGTTTTTAATTGTTAAATATATCCCTTCACTCTTTCCTGATTATATTTTAAATCTGTTGAAAAAAAAATTGAAAAAAAGTTCTCCTTTAAATTTTATGTTTTCATCTCAAAATGAAATAACAAAAAATTTTTCAACTAATGATAACTGCATTTTATCGCTAGTTTTAAAAAAAGCATTGAGTAAATATCAGGAAGAAAAAAATATAAAAGATTATTTAAAAATACTTTCTAAAACAAAAATTAAATTATTGAAAATTAATATTTCTCATATCAGCTATAAACTTAATTTCGATGATTTTAATTCAATAGAACTTGAAAATAATTTAAGAAATCTTCTTGAAGCTTCAATCAAAGAAGGAAATAAAAAAGAAATTTTTTTAGAAATAGATCAGTTGAATTTTTTTGAAATTACTATGAATATTCTTGAAAAACTTCTATTAGAAGAAACTTTAAAAGATCTTAATCTCACAATAAATATCCCGGTGAACTTTTTTCTTTCTTTTGAAATTTTACAATCTACCTTAAAAATATCAAAAAAAAGAATTTCTATTGGATATACACCCATTTCAATTCATATTTTAAAATACGAAAATAGTAATATTGAAAATATAAACGCTGCAAAAAAAAATCTATCTTCTCCAATTTTAAAATCTAATTATAAAATAGATCTAAATTTAAAAAAAATTATTGATTATGTTGTAGAAAATAATTCATTCCTAAAAATATTTTTTTCTTTAGAAAAGATTTTTGAAATTTCATATTTAATCATCCTAATTAAAGAAAAAAATCTTAATAATTTTATTAATTTTATTTTCATAAATAGAAATTTTGAAAAAATTGCAGTTTTTATCAATCAAATTTTAAATATTGTGCCTTTAAAAAATATTAAATCTGTTAAAGAAGATGAATTTTATCTAATGATTCCCCATTTTTTAAAGGAAATAAATAAAAGCCATTTTGAAATTTTTAATTTAACTTCAAAAGATCCTCTTTTTAACGAATTAGCAGATAATTTTAAAAAAAGTTTTGTCGATCTTAACCCCCTTATTATAAATAATGAACCACGTATACATAAAAAAAATAATTTAGATATTTTTGAAGAATTAAAAAATTTTAAATATGAAAAAATTCCTTCTATAGTTAAAGGCTACGATGTTTTTAATGATTTTAAAAAATTTAATCTGCCGGATATTTTAGAAAAATCTTATGACTTTTCATATATAACCAATGATCAAATGGAAGAAGCTCTGCAATCTGCAAAAAACAATCAATCGTTTTTTGAAAATTTAACTTTAGTGGAAAAAATTAAAATTTTAAACATTGTAAAATTAAATTTTTTGGAAAATAAAAATTATATTGTAAAGTTTTTAATTTTGGATACTTTTAAAAATTTAAAAGAGGCTCTTAGAGAATTTAATATCTCTATCGAAACTATAGATTTTTTAATTGAACAATTTAAAAATTTGTCTTTAATTAAAGATGTTTCAATACAACCTAAAGGAACTTTTTTAGCCATTCCTTCCATATACTTTCCTCTAATGAGTTCTATTGAAATACTCGTTTCCGCTTTTTTAACCGGAAATACAATTATTTTTATACCTACAAAATCAATAAAAATTGTTTACGAAATTATTAAAATTTTTCAAAAAATTGATATGTTTAAAGATTTTGTACAACTATTAAATTTAAAAAATGTTCAGTTTGAAAAAATTTTAAATGATACAAGAATCAATACTCTTTTTATTACCTCCACAGCAAAAGAATCTAAACGCTTAATTAAATTAAGAAATGGCCTCGAAGTTATTGCTCAATGCGGAGGTATAAATACAATAATTGTCACTTCAATGGCTGATAGAGAAGAATCTTTAAAATATATTATAGATTCTACTTTTGAATATTCTTCTCAAAAACTTTCAAGTGCTTCAATACTAATTTTAGAAAAAGAAGTTTATGAAGACAAAAATTTTATAAACGATTTAGTAGAAATAACTAAATCATTAAAATGTTCAAAAACTTATTGCGAAGATTCTTATATTACACCTCTTCTTTGCGAGTTCGAAATAAATAAAATTACTAAGTTGGAAAAAAATGAGTATTGGCTTTTAGAACCATATGCAGATCCTGAAAATTCAAAGCTTTTATATCCTGGAATAAAAATGGATACAAATATTGACGAGCTTTATAAAAAAGAAGAAAAATATTACCCGTTTCTCTCTATAGTAAAAGCTGAAAATTTAAATCATGCTGTAAATATTGCAAATTCAACAAAATATGGACTCTCTGCAGGTATTTTTTCATTAGACCAAAGAGAAATAGATTTTTGGAAAGAAAATATTAATGCTTCAAACTTATATATTAACACAAAAATTGTTAATACAAGAATTAAAAGATCTCCTTTCGGAGGTTTTAAAGAAAGTTCTTTTGGACCTGGATTTAAATCAGGTGGACAAAATTTTATATTGTACTTTTTGAATATTTCTCAAAATGATCTGCCAAGAGAAAAAAAACCGGTCAATGAATGGGTAAATTCTCTAACTTCATTTTTGGAAAATATTCAACTCTCTGCTGAAGAGCTTGGAAATTGGTATGCTACAATTTCAAATTATTCCTACTGGTGTAAAAAATTTCAAAATGAAGCCGATTATTTTAAAATTTTAGGACAGGATAACATTATAAAATATGTTCCAAGAAAAAAAATTACTTTAAGATTAGAAGATAACAGCTTTGCCTTAGATGCCCTAAAAGCTTGTGCCGCTGCACTAACTTGCTCTATGCCCCTCGAAATTAGCTGGAGCGGAAATAAAAATAATGAAAATTTAAGTTGGCTTGACCTGCTTCCAAACCTAAATGTTATTGAAGAAACTAAACAATCGTTGTTAAATAGAATAAAAAATAAAAAAATAAAAAGATTAAGACTGATTTCAAAAGCAGATAACGATATAATAAACGCTGCAAAAGATGCTGCTTGCTACGTAATAGATCAAAAAGTTCTTTCAAATGGGAAATTTGAGCTTTTGCATTATTTAAGAGAAATTAGTATCTCAAACGATTATCATAGATTCGGATTTTTAGGAAAAAGAGAAGCGGAAATCAGGAAACCTTTGTTATGAATTTAAATGCAAAACAACTTGAAGCTGTAAACTACATCGAAGGTCCTCTTCTAGTTCTTGCCGGAGCCGGAGCCGGAAAAACTAGAGTCGTTACAAAAAAAATATCAAAACTAGTTCAGATCGGCATCCCATCTACAGATATTTTAGCCTTAACTTTTACAAATAAAGCTGCTGATGAAATGGCTTTTAGAGTTAGAAAAGAAATTTTACAAAATGTTTTAACTGCAACATTTCATTCACTCGGTGTTAAAATTTTAAGAGAATCAATCTACACATTAGATTATTCATCAAATTTTATTATTTATGATGAAGAAGATTCCTTAAAACTTTTAAAAGAATGTTTTAATCTTTTAAAAATTAAAGATGAAAAATCAGAATTAAAAAAAATAAAATATAAAATTTCTTCTTTAAAAAATGACCTTTTAGAAATAGAAGATCCTATCAATCTTTTTAATTTTGATAAAAATGAAATTAGTATACTCCACCTATATCAAAAAAGTTTAAAAAACTGCAATGCTGTTGATTTTGATGATCTATTATATCTTCCGGTGAAACTTTTTAAAAAACATCCCGAAATATTAGAATTTTATCAAAAAAAATGGCCTTTTTTGTTAATAGATGAATATCAAGATACAAATTTTGCACAATATACTATTTCAAAACTTTTAAGTTTAAGATCCCAAAATATTTGTGCTGTCGGAGATCCGGACCAGTCAATATATTCCTGGAGAGGTGCAAAATATCAAAATATTTTAAATTTTGATAAAGATTTTCCAAATGCAAAAATAATTTTGTTAGAACAAAATTATAGATCAACTCAAACCATATTAAACGCTTCAAATGCTGTAATTAAAAAAAATGAAAATAGATATGAAAAAAATCTTTTTTCCAATTTGGAAAAAGGTGAAAAAATTACAATTTTTATTGCAGAATCAGATCATTTGGAAGCCTCTTTTGTTGTTGAAAAAATTTTAAAATATCACCGGGTTAAAAAAATACCTTTAAATGAAATGGTTATTTTTTATAGAACAAATTTTCAATCAAGAATTTTTGAAGATATTTTGCTATCGCAAAAAATACCTTATATCATTTATGGAGGCATATCTTTTTATCAAAGAAAAGAGATCAAGGATATTTTAGCTTACTTAAAACTTATTGTGACAGATAACGATTTTTTAGCTTTTAACAGAACTATAAATACTTTTAAAAAAGGGTTTGGCAAAGCTACCTTAAATAAATTATTTTTATTATCCGAATCAAAAAATATCCCAATACTACAGCTTTTAAAACTTCTAATTCAAAATGATCCGGATCATGATATAAAATTAAATATAGCTCAAAGGGATAATGTTTCCCTATATTTACAAAATATTGAAAAACTAAGAAATTTATATTCAGAAAATTTATCTTTAGATGAACTCATTTCTGAAGTGATAAATATTTTTGATTATTTTACTCATATAAAAGAAGATATAGAAAAATTTGAAGATAGAAAACAAAATATAGATGAATTCATTACTAAAGCTTATGAATTTGCAAATGAAAATCAAAATGATCTCAAAAAATTTTTAGAAGATCTATCATTAATGAGTTCAACTAATAAAATTGAGAATGAAAAAGCATTAAAATTAATGACTCTTCATAATTCAAAAGGTTTGGAATTTGAAATTGTTTTTATCGTCGGATTAGAAGAAGATCTTTTCCCTCATATTAATTCAAAAAATTCTATGGAAGAGCTGGAAGAAGAAAGACGACTTTTTTATGTTGGAATGACAAGAGCTAAAAAAAAGCTATATTTAGCAGCTTCAGAATACAGATTCTTATTCGGTGCTACTAAAATTTCTACTCCTTCTAGATTTTTAAAAGAAATTCCGGAAATTTATTTAGAAAATCTCTCGGAAAATATTACTTATCATGAAATTGAAAAAAATGAAGAAAATTTAAAATTTTATCCGGGACTTAAGGTCGAACATAAAACTTTTGGAAACGGTATTGTTCAAAAGGTATATGAAGGTTCTCTAGGTGAAACTTTAGATGTTTTATTTGAAAAAAATATAACAAGATCATTAGTAACAAAATATGCAAAACTTAAAATTCTCAATTAGAAATTTTATCTGAAATGATTTTAAAATTTATTGACACTAAACAACTTAAGTAATCTATTAGTCGTAATCAAATATTTCCAAAATTTATCCCTAAATCTAAAAAATGATGGATTAGGATAAAATCTACTTGGATAAATAATCTTTGAACTATAAAAACCCGGTCTCCAAAGTAATGCCGTTCTATAATTTCTAAAAATAGATAAAGTTTCTATCTTTAAACTTGAAGCCATATGTCCTATTCCGGAATCATTTCCTATCATAAATTGTGATTCATAAATATATTTAGCTAAATCATTTAAGTTATCAAAGGCTTCTATTTCCAATCCATTTTCTATTACAAAAGAAACAAGTTTTTGTTCATTTTTTGCAATAACAAAAACAGGAGTAAAGCCAATGGCTTTTAAATGTAAAGCTAGCTTTACATATTTTTTAATAGGCCAATTTTTACTCTCTTTAGCACTTGTAGGATGTATTATAACCCTAGTTTTATGACCTCTATGAGCCAATATATAAGGGCAGGAAATTCCATTAGTTTTTTCAATATTTTGAAGCTTTAATACATTTTTGCAAAATAATAAAATATTATCGACAACAGATATGTTATTTTTAAAAAATGCATCCTCATAATAAGGTTGTGTTCCATTTTTTTTAGAAGAAGATGGATTTAAAACATATACCTTATTTTTATATTTTTTTTTCCCTTTTGAGACTAACTCATTAAAAAAAAATGAGTTTTCATATGAAATGAAAATTTCATCATAGTCTTCTAAAATATTATTAACCGGATCTGTTTTTAAAATTTTTAAATTTTTAAACCAACTTTGAAGTTCAAATAGATTAGGATGATATGTTGTAACTTCATAGCCATTTATGAAAAGATTATGAGATAATGTTAAAGAAACAAGCCCATCGCCTAGTCCCCTACACGATATTACTGCTGCTTTCATATTCTTTAGTTAATTTGTTAAAATCTTTTAAAACCTTTTTTACAGAAATAAAATATTTCCAGAATTTTTCTCTTAATCTTAATCCTTTAATATTTATTAGCTGCATTGAAACAATTGTTTTCCCAAAATAAAAATTAGGCTTCCAAAAGTTTTCTTTTCTTTGAGAAGAAAATATAGTCAATGTCGGAATTTTTAAAGATGATGCCAAATGAGCTACCCCTGAATCATTTCCTATCATATATCCGGATTCATAAATAAATGATGCCGTCTCATCTAGTGAATCAAAAATTTTGGAACATTTTGCTAAATCTTTAAATTCAGAAAGTTCATTTTTTCTTAAAATAAAATATGGCTCATACCCAAGTTCTACCAAAAAATAATAAAGTTTTAAAAACTTTTTTTTCGGCCAGTTTTTTTCTTCATCCTTTGAAG
>MGLU01000013.1 GCA_001796155.1 Chlamydiae bacterium RIFCSPHIGHO2_12_FULL_27_8
CAACATAAGAGACTTATAAAAATTTAAATTATTTAGGGTTCATCCGATAAAACATATGGAGCGTTTTGAAAAAACGTTGATGCAGTGCGAAAGAGGGGACTCGAACCCCTACGAGAAATCTCACTACCACCTCAAGGTAGCGTGTCTACCAGTTCCACCACTTTCGCAGGAAAAGACAATATTATATTGAAACAATCAATATTGTTACAAGACCCTTAAACAATTTAAAAAATTGTTATAACTTTTTGCTGCTAAAATTTTTCACTTATTAATTGATTTTTTTGAAAATTTATTTTACACTTTTAAGCATGACAACAATAGTACATGTACCAACCTATAGAAGTATAACTCATCAGTATAGCGAGGGTTTTAAAGGAACTTCTCCTATTAGAGATGTAGATGAGCTAATGATTCATTTTATTGCCAAGGCTATAGGGGGTAAAAGATTAGAATGGACTCGTATTAAAATGGAGATAGATTCAGTATTAATTACAAAATGTAAAGTCTCTGCTAAAAAGAGTTCAATATTATCGAATAGAATCTTAAAATTTATTTTTCCACAGCCAAAAAAGCATTAATTACATTCTTGAACCCAAGCATCAGATGAAAATTGTTTTCCTGTAACATATTCTATAAGATCATCCCATCTGTACTTATTTCCCGGCATAAAAAGTCTTTCAGTTAAAAATTTTGCAGCACCTTTTCTCCATATTCTGTCTTCTTTTGTAACTTCTAAAATTTTCTTCTGAAGCGTTGAAGCAAAGACCTCCCCTATTAAATAACAGTAATAGTATACAGGAGCAAGACCAATATGATATTTTGAAGCCCAATCTTGTTTATCTTCTCTGTTTTCAGGCCTTTTCATATAGTAATATTTTTCAAAAAGGTCCCACCATAATTTATTTAAATCCTGATCCGGATTTGAATAAAATTCTTTTTCAAATTCTGTTATTAAAAAAGCGGATCTTGAAAAAACAAGCTGTTTTCTTTTAATACCTTTTTCAATTGAATCCAATAATTCATTATTGGTGGAGTTCAAAAACTCTTCCAAAAACTGAGCTGTATATGCCTGCCTTCCCATAAATAAAGCTAAAGCTTCTGTAGTAATTGTATGTGAAGCGGTTCTAAGAAGCCATGGCAGGTTTCTATCAATATTTAAATCATATATTCCATGACCAAATTCATGAAGAAGAGTTTCCATCCATTGGGAATTTGGGTGGATATTATTTAAAGTTCTTACATCACCTTTTCTATCAATATCTATACAAAAAGCATGCTGATTTTTTCCTTCTTTTTCATATAAATCGCTTCTTTTTACTAAATCTTCTATTTCAAAGCCCATTTTTTCATAAAAACATTTTGCAATTTCTAAAACATCTTTATCAGCATAGAGATCTTTTAGCTGAACGGATTCTATTGGATCTATTTGACAAAAAGGATCTTTCCAAGCCCAGGTACCAATTTCATCTACACCAACATTATAAGTTTTTGCTAAAATTTCATTTACTTCTAAAAGCATTTTTTTAAATGAATCATCAGTATGAACTTTAAGGTCATTGAATGTATCAAATAAAACTTCCTTGCTCATTTCATTTAGATCAAGCTGCATTTCAAAATAATTATTATATCCCAAATGGTTTGCTGCCTTATTTCTAAGCTTTGCAATATCAATAATTTTATCTGCAAGTTCAAGGCCTATTTCTTTTGAAGCTTCCCATGCAATTTTTCTGGTTTTAACATCTGTTTCATTCTTTAAAATTTCTCTAATCATGTTTTCGGTTACCCTCTTCCCTTCAATATTAGCTCTAAAATTAGCATATGTCTGAAAAAGTTCAGCTTCTTTTTTAGAAAGATCTATTAAAATGGACTTTGGAAGCATGTTTGCTTTAAAGGTATTTAATAATATTTTAAGCTCTCTTTTTAAAATTGGATTTTGAAGACCATCTTTTTCAAAATAAATAAGTTTTTCATAAACCTCTTCATCGGAAAAATAAATTTTATATTCACTATCTAAGGTAGCAACAAGATCAGCAGCATCTTTAGACCCTGTAGTTTCCAAAAGCCAAATTGCCTTATTTACCTGTTCTTCCTTAATTTCAATTTTTGAAATAAAATTATCTAAAAACTGCTCAAAAGTTCTATCTTTATCTTCTAAAATCGGATATAATTTTAAAAAACTTAAAAAAATTATGAAAAAAATTTTTATAATCCTCATTCGTACCTACCAATTAGTTTTAAGCCCTCATCTAAGAGACAACTGTAGATTTACACCGACTTGCTCAGAATATTCCCTGCAAGCTTTTAAAAGGTTTGGGATTATAAAAGCGCTTTTTTTAACTATCAAGAGAATTTTTAAATGTAATCCTTTTCACAAGGGAGGGGAAGATAAAATTGTTTAATTTTTCTTCCTTCCAATATAAAATTATTATAAATTAGTATAAAAAAAGATAAAAATTATGAAGATATCTCTCTCTTTAATAAAAGAATTTTTAAATTTCAATCTTTCCTTAAAAGAAATTGAGCAGCATTTCACAATGGCAGGTATAGAAATTGAAGGCATAATAAACGAAACGCCTTCTTTTGAAAAT
Organism: Chlamydiae bacterium RIFCSPHIGHO2_12_FULL_27_8; assembly: GCA_001796155.1. Taxonomy (GTDB): domain Bacteria; phylum Chlamydiota; class Chlamydiia; order Chlamydiales; family SM23-39; genus O2-12-FULL-27-8. The sequence goes on from MGLU01000013.1 coordinate 2,589, forward strand.
GTAGTATCTGTAAAAGTTTTAGAAGTAAAAAGGCATCCTAAAAGTGAAAAACTTGTAATTGCGAGTGTAACAGATGGCAAAAAAAATTATCAGGTAGTATGCGGTGCAGAAAACTGCAAAAAAGGTCTTTTTACTGCTTTAGCAAAGGAAAATGGATTTATAACTTTTGAAAATAAACAAATTTTTATTAAAAAAACTAAACTTTTAGATATTGATTCTGAAGGAATGCTTTTATCATCTAGAGAACTTAACTTTTCAAATGACCACACAGGTATTATCGAATTGGATGAAAATTTTGAACTAGGAATAGACCTAAAAGTATTAAATGAGCCAATTCTGGAAATTTCTTTAACTCCAAATTTAGGTCATCTTCTTAGTGCATATGGTCTTGCAAAAGAGCTTGGAGCGATAATAAATAAAAAAGCATTTTTAAAACCTTTAAAATTAAAGGAGACAAAAGAAACTGTCGATCAACTATTTGATGTAAAAATTTCAGACGAAAGATCTAAAAGATATTCTCTAAGAATACTAAAAAACATAAAAGTTAAAAAATCTCCCTATTCTATAAGAAAACAATTGGAAGCTGCAGGATTTAGATCGATAAATAATGTTGTTGATGCAATAAATTTAACAATGCTGAAACTAGGCCATCCGATGCATGCATTTGATCTTGATAAACTTCAAGGCAATACAATAAAAGTATCCTTTTTGAAACAGGATATCGAAATGTTATGTCTTGATGATGAAAATAGAAAAATTAAAAAAAATACACTTGTGATAGAAGATTCTAAAAACGTTTTGGCTATTGCGGGTATAATAGGTTCAAAAGATTCTTCTGTGGACGAAAGCACAAAAAACATAGTTATAGAAGCAGCATATTTTGATCCGTCTGCTATTAGAAAAACTTCTAAAGATCTAAGTTTAAAAACAGAAAGTTCAATACGTTTTGAGAAAGGTATAGATCCAAACATGATACCTTATGCTATAGACTACGCAGCAAATTTGATTTATGAAATAACAAATTGTGAAATTTTATCAAATAAAATCGATAAAATGACTGAAAAATTTCTTCCTAAAAAAATTAAATTAAGAGTTACAAGAGTTGAAGAAATTTTAGGAAAACATATTAGTTTAAATGAAATTACAAATATTTTTGAAAGACTTGCCTTTCAAATAATGTCTGCAACTGAAGAAGAAGTTATAGTTTCTATTCCGACAAACAGAAATGATATTAATATTGAAATAGATCTTATTGAAGAAATTGCAAGAATTTTCGGATATAATAATTTAAGGTATGAAAAAGCTTTTTATCAAAACTCTAAAATTACTAACAGTGATTTATATATTTTTGAAAAAAGTTTAAAGCATCATTTTAGACAATGTTCCATGCAGGAAATTTTAACCTGCGATTTAATTGGACCGGATCTTGCAGAAAAATCTTCTTTATTAAATATTTCAAATGATTCGTTAGTACATGTAAAACATTATAAATCAATAGATCAATCCATTTTAAGACCTTCGCTTTTACCTTCATTTTTAGAAGCGGCAAAATACAATTTTGATCATAAGAATTTTGATTTGCCATTTTTTGAAATATCTAAAACACATTTTAAAAATGATAATAAAATTATTGAAATATGGACACTAGGATTACTTTTAAGCGGCAAAAAAAGACCTCATTATTTTGATCAAAACAATTTAGATTTAGATTTTTTTGATTTGAAAGGAATTTTAGAGAACTTTTTTGAAACGGTTTTAACAAAAAAATATAAATTTAAAAAATCTAATTATGAAGCACTGCATCCTCATAGACAGGCTAATATATTTTTAGATAGCGATGATATTGCCTATATAGGTGAAGTGCATCCAAATCTTTTAAAAAGTTTTGATATTAAAAAAAGAATATATTTTGCAGAAATAAACCTATCTAAAATATTCAATTTCAGAAAAACAAATTTGAAATATGAAGAAATAAGTCTTTTCCCGGGTTCGGAAAGAGATTTGACAATTTCAATTGATAAAAAAATAGAAATGTCAAAAATTTTCGATATTTTAAATAAAATTTCTTCTCCAATATTAAACAGATATGAACTTCTAGATATTTTCGAAGCTAAAAGTGAAACAAAAAATATTACTTTAAGATTTTTCTATCAGGATAATTTAAAAACTCTTCTCAATGAAGAAATTGATAAAGAACATTTAAAAATTGTTTCTAATATTGAAAATCAACTAAAAAAATAAATTTTCAATTAATTAAACAACTTCTTATCAAAATTGTTAAAAAACATAAAACATCTTGCAAAATAGATATGAATATCAATAAGATAATGTTTAAACATATGTATTTTTTGGAGGCAATAAATGAAAGCGTTAAAAATGTGTTTTTGTCTTTTATCACTTGTAGCAATAACTGCATGTAGTAAAAAAGACAAAAATGACGGCGTTGTATCAAAACAATTTGTGCACAAATATGGTTTTGATATGACCGAAAATGAATGGGAATCTAGAGAAAAAGATGGTCAGTCTATTTCTGTTTTAGAAAATGGTGTAGCAGTAAAGCATTCATATGAAGATGGTGTTTTACATGGAGAGACATCATACACATTTCCAAACAGTTCATTAGTAGAAAAAGTATTTGTTTATGAACAGGGTGTATTAATAAAAGAAATCACAAATGATGAAAATGGTATTCCTCTTCAAGAAAATGCTTTTGAATCTGAAAATAGAAAAAGAGTTACTACTTGGGATAAAGCAGGAGTTCCTATTTCTATTGAAGACTATATTGATAATAACCTTGTTAATGCTACATATTTCAAACCAAATAATGAATCGGAAGCTACAATTCAAAACGGTTCCGGAATAAGGATTAAAAGATCTAGAAATGGTGAGATGCAATATAAAGACATTATTGAAAATGGTATTTTAAAAAACAGAACTACATTTCATCCAAATGGACAAATAAAATCAAAAACATCTTACAACAGTTTTATGCTTGAAGGCGAACAAACAGTATATGGTGAAGACGGCAAGCTTATAATGAAAACAAATTGGAAAGATGGAAATCTAGACGGTTCTAAAAGTACTTTTGTCAATGGGAACAAAATCTCTGAAATACCATATTCTAACGGAATGAAAAATGGTATAGAAAGACATTGGGATACAAATGGCAGGCTTTTAGAAGAAATCCATTGGATAAATGATAAAAGACATGGCTCTCATAGAGTTTACAAAGAAAATGATACAGAGATCAAATGGTTTTATAAAGGAAAAGCTGTAAGCTTAAAAAGATTTGATGAGTTCTCGTATAGAGAAAAACTTATAGCTGACAAAGAAAACTTTGCATCTATCATAGAAAATATGAGTGATGAGGAAGCACTAAGAGAAGACTAAAAAAAAAAATAAAAGCCCTTTTTTAAGGGCTTTTATATTATTCAACTTTTTGTTCATTAAAAGAATCTAGATCAATTAAGTCCTGTTCGATTTCTAAAGATTTTAAAGCTTCTTCTGCAGAAACTCTAAGTTCATCTAATTTATCATCTTCATCTTCAGTAATCAGAACTTCATCTTGAATTTCCTGAACAGCTTCATTTTCTGCATTTGTAATGCTTTCATTATTTACTTCATTTATAGAACAGCATTTTTTACTACTATCATTTTTATCTTTATCATTTTTCTGACAAGAAACCAAAACAACGAAAGAAGTGAATACAATAAAAAAGCCTGTTAATACTTTGTTCATTTACAAACCCCCGGGTTTATATGTTTACTTTTGAATCATAATAGTTTAACCATTTTTTTAGATATTATTTTTTTTTAATAAAATTTAATGTTTTTTTGTAATTAACAAAATAAGCTAATATGCAGTTACGAGGAAGAACATGAAAAAAGATGAATTAATTAAACAAGTTGCTAAATTAGAATCAATAAATGACCAGTTGGGTGCAGAGTTAAAACATTTAGATGACCTACTTAGAAAAATTGGTTTTGAATACGGCATAAAAACTTTAAAACAAGCTGCTTATGAAATAATAAACAAGAATAATTTAAAGAATCCTCCGGAAAATAATTGAAAAAAATAACTACTATTAAATTCATATTTCAATATATTTGAAATATGAAAAAATTAATTTTTGAAAAAAAGCTAAACATTTTGGAACAAAAAAGCAGACAAGCTGAAAAAGAATTCCCGTTAAAATCTAATAAAGAACCTAAAAATATATACTCGATAGAGAAAAATAATCTTTTTTTTAAAATGAGATCTCTTAGGTATTTACTTCAAACTGATAAAAGCAGCAACCTACTAAGATATTTTCTAAAAAGCCCCTTAAAACATAGTAAAAATCTTTTTATATCTTATTTAAATAAAAAGAGTTACATACAAGAGAATGACTTTTTGTTATTTAATTTTGGTTCTTTAGAAGAATTTAAAAAAGAGCTATTAAATAAAAATAATCTATTTCTATATGGTTTTAGCTACTGTCATAAACCAAAAGAGTGTCCAAAAGATAGATTTTCATCATTTTGTGAATATTTTGAAAACAGTCCTATATGTAATCAGTGTATGTTCGGTAAAATAAAAAATTCAATACATGAGGATGATATTTTTACACCTATCAAAGATGTCAATTTTATAGCAAACAAGATACTTGAGCTTAAAAAGACCAACAGAAATAGGGAAGTTATTTTCATATTGACTGCTTGTAATCTTTCTATAAAAATGTTCTCAGATCTAGCTAATATGCTAAATTTAAGAGGTTTATCAATTCAATTAAGAGGCAGAACCTGCATAAATTTTAATTCATTTTTACTTTCAGAAAGATTTGAAAAGAAAAACCTGACATCATTAAGTGATGAGAGTATAAATTTTTTATTTGAAACATTAAAGATCCGTCATAATGTTTTAATTAACGGATTAAGAGCTTAAAGTACTTGTTAAAAAAATATAGTACTATTATTATATTTGTCTAAAGATATTAAATTTTGGAGATAAAATGTCACGATATACCGGTCCTAAAAACAGAATAGCTAGAAAATTTGGATGTAACATATTTGGAAAAGCTAAAAACCCGCTTCTTCATAAGCCAAATCCGCCGGGAGTTCACGGTAGCAAAAAAAAGAAAAAATCTGACTATGGCATGCAGCTGGAAGAAAAACAAAAACTTAGAACAGTATATGGCATGTTAACTCAAAAAAAACTTTTAAACACTTATAAAACTGCTCTGCAGCACAAAGGAAATACAGCTCATAATTTCCTTCAATTATTAGAATGCAGATTGGACAACATTGTTTACAGACTAAAATTTGCTCCATCTATTTTTGCGGCTACACAATTAATTAATCACGGCCATATTTTAGTTGATGGAAAAAAAGTTGATATCAAATCATTTACCGTTAAACCCGGAATGAAAATATCGATGAAAGAAAAAACAAAAAAAATGAAAATTATAATAGAATCTGTAGAAAATAAAGCTAAAGATGTCCCTGAATATTTAATGCTTGATGAAGACAAATATAGCGGCACATTATCATCTATGCCGGAATATGATCAAATACCGCTTCCTCTTGTAATAAACATACCTTTAGTATGTGAATTTTTAGCTCACACAAATTAATTTATCTAAAGCCAACTAATCGTTGGCTTTTTTCTTAAATAATAAAATTTCTTTAAATTTAAATAAATTAGCAAAAATCAAATGGCTTATTGTGAATATTGACAACATACTTGCAAAGCTTATTAACTGGTTTAAAAATCTAGTTGGAAGATAATCTATTTTTTTTAATAAGAATAAAATTGAGGGATCTTGTAAATAATCTCCTAAAAATATAGTTACAATAGCTGCAAAGCCAATTGAAACAAAATTTTTAATACAATATAAAAAGATTCGTTTTTCAAAAAAATTTTTTATATTTTTATTTAAAAAATATAATAAACAAACAAAATTAATAAGTTCGCTAATGCTTGTGGCATATGCAATTGAAGCCGGGTGTAATTTCAATTGGAAAATAAATATATAATTTAAAATTAAATTAATAATTACTGCAAAAACACTTGCTATCATAGGTTGAAAATATTCTTTTTTTGCATAAAATACAGCAGATAAAATCATAACAAAAGCAGCAAATACAAGGCCTGAACAGTAGCCGTATAAGGAATATAGAGTATTTAAAATAGAATCAATTTTAAACTCCCCTCTACCATAGATTACATTGATCATAGCAGGTCCTAATATAAAAACTGCTATGGTTGAAAAAAACATATAAGAAAAACATTTTTTAAAAGACAAATTAAAAAAATGTTTAAAATTTTCAGTATCATTTAATTGAAAAGCTCTTGTTAACGGAGGCAAGAGAGCTGCAGCTACTGAAACTCCAAAAAAGGATATAGGCACCTGATATAATCTCATGGAATACCAAAGGTGAGCCGGGGCAGACTTATTAACAAATAGAGCAAAAATACCGTCTAAAGCACTATTTATCTGAACAGCTCCTATACCTATAATAGAAAAGACAATGGATTTAAAAATATTTCTTATATCCTGAGAAAATATTTTTGGTTTTAATATTTCACTGCTGTTTAAATCATCTTTAATAATTTCATAGGAAGTATTAACAGTAGTTAAATACTGTAAAACAAAAGCGAATACAACTGATATGGATAAAATATATATAAATGTTTTTTCATTAAGCTTATTGAAATTCAAGACAGAAAATATCCAGACAAGGTTAAAAAAAAGTGGTGCAACAGCTGCTAAAAAATGTTTTTTATGGCATTGTAGGATA
>MGLU01000014.1:0-8044 GCA_001796155.1 Chlamydiae bacterium RIFCSPHIGHO2_12_FULL_27_8
GGAAAAGGAGCAAAAAGCTCTAAAGATATTAAAAGATGCTCTACCTGTAGCGGTCAAGGTCAAGTTTTCCAATCAAGAGGCTTTTTTTCAATGTCTTCAACATGTCCTACATGTAATGGGAACGGAAAAGTAATTGTCAATCCATGTATAGCCTGCAACGGTTTTGGCAGAGTAAAAGACAAACAAAAAGTAAAAGTCCATATACCTGCCGGTGTCGACAATGACATGAGACTCAAAATGAAGGGTTATGGCGACGCCGGGGAAGGTAATGCTCCAAATGGAGATTTGTATGTAACAATAAAAGTTGCCCCAAGCGACACATTTCAAAGAGAAGGCGACGATATTTATGTAAATATACCATTAACATTTACTGAAGCTGCTTTGGGTTGTAAAAAAGATATACCTACTCCTCTCGGTAAAACATCTAGAATTTCAATTTCAGAAGGGACTCAAAATGGCAAAACCTTAAGAATTAAAGGGTTAGGATTTCCAAACGTTCACGGTCAAGGGGTTGGAGATCTACTTGTGAACATTTTAGTTGAAACTCCTATAAACCTCTCTTCCAAACAAAAAGCTATTTTAGAAGAATTTAAATCATTAGAGACTGAGGCTAATCACCCTACGAGAAAATCTTTTTTTGAAAAGGTTAAATCTTTTTTTAAAGACTAAATTATTTACTTTAATTGCATTTTTAATTGTAAATATGTTATAATTAGTTAATAAAAACTAATAATAGTTAATTATATGACAATAAATGAAGTAAGGGCAGCACCTCCAATTATAGACAATATAACAGCTGCAAAGCCACCGACCGGTCCATTTTTAAAAACTGTTCAATCTATCATAGAAAAAGTGAAAATAATTTTTACAAGCCCAACCATGCAAATAATAGCTCTTTCTATTGGAGCTTGTGTGTTAAGCCCATATTTATTATCTCTACCTCTTACTTTAACAATATCAGCATTTGCAATGGTGGTTTTAATACCATTGTCGCAATTTAAAAAATTAAAATTTGAAATTTCATTTTTATATACAATACTTACTATTCAGTTGAAAAAAAGCAACCAATGGTATGATGAAATTACTATGCCGGATGGTAAAATATTAGTTTTAGGTGCCATCCCATTAAAAAGTCAAATTCAAAAATTACAAAAACTTGGTATAAAAAAAGTTATTACTCTATTAGAGCCTTTTGAAATGAAGCCATCTATTTTTGCTACCCCTGCTACTAAAGAAGACTGGCAAAAAGTAGGAATTGAACATCTTCACATTGTATCTCCTGATTATCAGGGTGTAGCTCACAAAAAAATTAGTGAGGCTATACAAGCAATTAAAAAAACTCCTAAAGATGACAAGATTTATATCCATTGCAAAGCCGGAAGAGGCAGAAGTGCTTCAATTGTTATTGCATACTTAACAACTTATTGTAATATGAGTTTAGACAAAGCTATACAATTTGTTAAAGAAAGAAGAACACAGATTAATTTAAATCCAAAGCAAAAACTGAACCTTCAAAATTTTGAGGCTCTCCGTATAAAGAAAACTCAATAATAAAGCTCTTAAATCATAAAATTTTTTCTATCCCTATTATCTCTCTATTTTCCATATCTAAAATTGTTTTAACATTTTTGCCTGTTAATATAAAAATATTATCCTCAATTTGTATATCCATAGGCCTTCTTATTGAATCCAAAATTTGATCTAAAGAAATATGTTCATTTGTAATTTTTTCAAATACAGCTTTTAAAATTGTTAGAGTTATTATCTTCTCCTTTTCTAAAACATTATAATTCGAATTTTCAGAAAAATTCATATTAAAATTACCAAAAAGATTTTCTACTTTTATCCGGCATTCAGAAAAATTACTCTCCTTTTTTGCAAAATCTTCAAAAACTATTTCCCCCTCTAAGGAATTTAAAAATACATTGTTTATTGATTTGTCAGAAATAAAACTAAAATTATTTTTATCTAAAAATTTTTGATTAGCCCGGTCATAAAATTTGTTATCCAAAAATATCAAATTTATATCTTCATCAAATCTATTTTCTAAATATTTCCATGGATTTGTAAATTCAATTTTTTTGTTGTTTGATTGATCAAGATTTAAAATTAATTTTTTTGTTATAAAATCAAATTTATAGGTTTCAACAATTCCCTTGTTTAATGAGATCAATGTAGAAATATTTCCCATATTATCAAATATAGGAGCAAATATCTCATCATTTAATTCAAATGCAATAGGCTTTGTGCCTCCGGAAATTTTCAGCTGATAAGGCCTGTTATTTGCGTCAAATGACCCAATCTCATCTCTACCTTCATATATATAATCAAAATATGACACTTCTTTCTGATCTTCATAAATAGTTTTAGATACCCTTCTGTCTAATCCATCATATTCATATTTTATTAAAATATTTCCCTTTTCAATTTTTAAAAGCCGATCTAATGAATCATATGTAAAATATGCATCTCTATTATTCTCTGTTTTTTTATAAATACGCCCTAATATGTCTTTTTCATATAAAATATTTGTATTGTTTAAATCATTATTTGTAATCAAATTTTCCTTCATTGTTTTTGAAAGATTTTCATAATTTAGGGAAGAATTGTCTTTTGCCCAAAAAATCTTCCAGTTCATTTTATTAAGTCTATTCAATTCATCAAACTCACTAGATTTTTTAATTCCAAAATTACTTTCCAATTCCTTCAATTTTTTTAAATTGTAATTAGTGTTTTTGGAAATATTTAATTCACCAATAATTTCCTCCTCTATCAAATTTTTAGATAAATCAAATTTTTTACATTTATATGTGTAAACTTTTTGGTTTAAAAAATTATACCTTTCAACCTCCGATAAATTAAAAGGATCATATTTGTAAAAAACATAAGAATTATCCGGCAATATTGCTTTCACCTTTCTTTTAGATAAGTCATAGTCAAATTTCAAAATAAGACCATTTGCAAATGTTTCGGAAATTAATTGATTCGATGCATTATAATCTCTTAAAACAACAGAATTATTATTTAAATCAAAAATCTTTATAAGTAAATTTTTAGAATTATATTCAAATTTGTAATTTATATCGTTTGTTGATGATTTTATAGATAATAAATTATTATTAAAATCATACTCCTTTTCAATAAATGTACAATCTCTTTTTGTTATTTTTTCTATATAGCCGTTTTTGAAATAAGTATATTCAAATTGTGTAGTTAATAAATTATCGATTCTCTCTTTTAAAGTAATTCTGCCGAAATTGTCGTACTTGTTTTTTTCAGATACATTTTTGTTTTCTAATTTGTCATAGATAGTTTGTGAAATTATATTACCATATTCATCAAAAATGTTCTTTTCTAAATAAAAGATTTTATCTTTAGAATCAGTTTTTTTAATTTCTATTATTTTGTCACAAAAGTACAAAGTCTCTTTTTTTTCATTTAAATGATTGGTAAAAATCTCCCTATTAATATAAAAACCATTATATTCAAATTTTTCATCATAAAAATATGTGGAAATGTTGTTCAATGGATCAATAACCTTTAAAAGTCTTCCCCTATCATCAAATTCTTTTGTCTCTTTACTTTTTTTATCATTTATATATGAAATTGTAGAAATAGAATTTTTATCGTATTCATACTCCTTTTTAAAATATAAATTTTCAAAAATATCTCTTTCTTCTTCTAAAATAGTTCTGTTAAATTTGTCTTTATGAATGGATTTTATCAACTTGTTTTGCTTAGTCTGAAAAAGCCCATTATTATCATAATAATAATTTGTTAAAATATCCGAGCTGCCGTCTTTGGTTCTTTCAGATAAGACGTTTCCTAAATAATCATATTCATAAAATTCTGTAGAAAAAAAATCTTTCTTTTGAACTAAGTTTTTACCATCATATGTAAAAAGTACCTCATTTAAAAGTTTGTTTTGACTTGAAAAAATAGTACTTTTTTGTATTTTGTCGTCAACATAACTATTCTTAGTAGTAATACCATTATTATCTGTAAAACTGTTGATAGTTTTATCAATATTATACAAATAATTCTCTTCTACTTTGCCATTTAATGTTTTATAAAATATTTGATTGAAAATATTATATGCAAAAATCTCTTCCCTCTCCCCACAACGTTTTTTTACCAATCTTCCAAGTGCATCATATTCTAAATATTCTTCTATATTACATACCTTATCATTGATCAAATCTGTTGTAATAATTTTTTTTATATTAAAAAATGGATCATATTCAAAAATTTTTACAAAATTATTGGAATCTTCAATCTTTAAAAGATTGCTGTATTTGTCATATTCATATTTATAACTTTTTGAAAAATTTGTATCTTTTTCTAATTTTGAAATTAAAAATCCATTTGAATAATTATAAAATGTTTCAATGTTTTGATTGTCTTTTTTATATATCAAATTATTGAAATTATCATATTTGAAAAATGTTTTTTTATCCCCTGTTTCAATAATAGATAGAAGATTTTTTCTCTCATCATATTCATACTTACTTTCAAATAGTTTTTTTCGATTTTTATCAAAAATCTCCTTTTTAATTAGATTTAAACCGGAATATATCAAACTTTCTTTTTGCAAAATTATCTCTTTTGAACTTTTAATATCAAAATTTTCTAAAGAAATTTCATTCCGTAAATAAGGAAAGTTTGCTAAATATCTGAAATTTTTAATTTCCCTATATGTAAGATCTTTTAAATCTAAATAATTTTCATTTTTCCCATCATCTTCCATTTCTTTTATTAAAGAAAAATCACTATCATAAAAATAAAAATTTCTTTTAATCGGGATGCTTTTTATATAAGAAATTTTAGATTTCAGCAAAAAGCTGTCTTCAAAATATTCAAGTTTAGTTAAAACTCCTTCCTCTTCTATAGATTTTAACTTGCTTTGTTCATATATGTAAAATTTTAAAAATTCATCATTTGCATTATCCGACTTTATCGCTCCAATAATTTTCTCCTTTATCAAATTATTGTTACTGTCATATGTAAATTCTTTTGAAAATTTTGTATTTCCTTTCCCATCTAAAAATGATCTCGATTTTAATAAATTAAAATCATTTATATTTTCCCAAATAAACTGTTCGCTGTTAAAAGGAATATTTGCCCCATTATTTAAAAAAAATCTCTCTATTTTTATTAGATTTTTGTTTTGATCAAATGTATATGAAATTAGATTGTTTTTATCATCATAGACTTTTGTAATAAAATTTGAAGAGCTTTTTTCATATTCAAATCTATAAATAATTACCCTATTTCCATTTTGATCCAATGTTTGAATATTTAATACTTTTTGAAATCTGAAGTCATTATTGTCATAGATAATTTCATTGGAACTGTTTTTATTCCCCAATAAATAGTATTCAATAAAAATATTGTTGTTTTCAGGCAAAATTATGCTTTTTAAGAGCGGCGATGTTCTTTTGTAATTTGTATGATAATCAAAATTGTTAAACATCTGATTGCTTGCAATAGATTTTAAAAAATAAAAGGGATAATTGGATTTTTCCTTATTTGTAATTATTGGATAATATTTATCAAATATAAAATTAAATATTTGACCATCAGATGTTTTTAAACCAAAATCATGTTTGTCGCTATTATCTAAAAGATTTTTTTTGTCAGGATTTTTATAGCTAAATTCAGCATAACTATAAATTTTGGTTTCATCAAAATTTTTAGTTTCAATTCTTAAAAGATTTTGAAATTTATCAAAAAAATATAAAATTTTATTTTTATTAGACAGAACTGTTTTATTTAATAAATAATAGTTACTGTTAGTATTACCTTTTTCCCTAATGTAAATTTGCTTCACCCCATTAGAAAATTCAACCTGTAAATTATTAATTCCATTCAACTCCGCTTTTAAAACAAAAATATTTTTATTATTTGAAGAGTTAATGTTTTTTTTACTTGCCAAACTCAATAAATAATGTTCCTTTTCAAAATAACCCTCTGTTAATTCCCTTTTTTTCTTTTCTTTTTTTGTTTCTATTATTTTCTTTCTGATTCTATTTTTTGGATAATCAAAAACATATTTAGTTCCTTCATATAAAACTTCAATTCGGTCTCCATAAAAAAAAGCTTTGTAATGATCAAAAAATGACCACCCTGAAAGAACAAATTCATGTATAAATTTGTCATCCCTGGATCTTGGGTCATTCAATTCTAAACTTAAATAGCTTATATCTAAAATGATATTTTCTTTTCCGGAAACTTTGATTTCATTTTTAAAAAAATATTTACCTGTTAATAAATCCACATTTTCAAATCTAGTATCAATATAATTAGATTTTTCATAGGAATTATCTGAAAAACAAAATATGGAAATTTGAATTAATAAAAAAATCAGCCTATACATTTTAAACCTAAAAAAAATTAATCTGACAATATTAGTGATATCTTTTTTTTATTACATAAAAAAATTTGAAATCTTAGGTTTAAAATTAAAACAGGGCATATCTCCATTTTTAAATATAACTTTAGGCTTACATAACAAAAAATTACATTGTAATTATTTTTTTAAACAGATAATATTCCGCCCCTAAAAAAAATTTAGGGAACAAAATTTATGACATTAGAAACACAAAATTATTTTAATAAAGAGTTTTTAACACAACCATTTGCAATTAAAAATCCCATATTTTTAGAAAAATGTATTATATTTGTGCACGAGCACCCAAAAATTGTAAAAATTTCAAAAATATCCCTTTTAATTATTGGAACAAGTTTATCCGGTTTAGCATTTTATACTTCAAGTGCACTTGCTTTTACAGCTGTATTATCTTCAGGTATTTTAGTTCTTTCAATTTCAATTTTAGCTCTAAAAGTTCTAGATCTTATTTCTCCTCCTGTTCATGACATGAAATATCACTCTTATATACCATTTGATACCAAAGAAGCTCAACTTTTTTATAAACAGGATGTACCAATATTAAAAATTAAAACTGAAGATCCATATGCATCAGGTTTTGCGATAGGAAGTTTACTCGGAAAACAGATAAGCGAAATTAGAGATCAATGGTCTTTAGCTATCCAAAAACTTCCTGAATTTCTATTTTTACATACAACTCCAATTCACACAAAAGTAAAAGTATTAATTGAAGAAGTAAAAAAAACTATTCCTGATCAATATCTTAATGAAATGAAAGGAATTGTAGCCGGATTTAATAAATATAGAGAATCTGTAAACTTTTTATTTAGACCTTCAGAAATGTCTTTAGAAGAATTAATACTTTTCCACTTAGAACCGGACATTAGACATATCAATCATATCGAACTCAATAGACATTTATCAAAAGCAATGGCTTGCACTTCTATAGTTGATGTCGATTCTGAAGATGGTATTGTTTTAGGAAGAAATACAGATTGGCCAACCTTTGGAGTAGCAGGTAAAAATAGTTTAGTAATATGCAGAACAAGTGCAGTATCAAAAATTAAAACTGCAGAAATCACCGTTCCCGGATTTATTGGTACCCTCGCTGCGATGAATGAACATGGACTCTCAGTTTCCATGAATATCTGCAATGGTAAAACTACTTCAGTTAGTGGAATTCCAAATGCTCTTTTTACAAGATATATTTTTGAATTATCTAGAACTGTACAAGAAATAGAAGCAAATTTAGAAAAATACAGTTCTCTAGGGGCCTATCATTTGATCGCAGCTGATGAACATGAAGCAAAAGCATTTTTTATCAAACAGGATGAAGGTTTTAAATTTAAAGCGAAGCTATTGGAAAAAACAAGTACCTTTCAAGCTCAAAATCCTCTATTTATTACAAATTTTAGATACGAAGATTTAATTCCTTCAATAAAAGAAGAAGATGATGTGAATTTCAGCGTTTTAAGAGAGCAGCATATTAGAGATTTTTATCTTCATGCCAAAAGTATTTTAAAAGATAAAATCAAAATTACTGAAATTGTGAAAAAAGCCCTGTCTCTTCCATATGTAAATAACCTTTTATCTGCTCATACAGCTCTTTTCATTACAAGAAAAAGAGAAATTAGAGTTGCTTTTGATAATGCATAT
>MGLU01000014.1:8064-9362 GCA_001796155.1 Chlamydiae bacterium RIFCSPHIGHO2_12_FULL_27_8
TAAATTAGATAGAGAGGTATTATTTTAACTTGACCGGAGATTTTGGAAACTGAGAATAAGATACTAAATTTGGTTCAATTTTATAACCCTCTTCAACAATTGTTTTTATCTCAGGGTATCTTATTGCTATTAATCTATCTTCAAAAAGCTTTTTATTAATAATTAAAGAGCTTTTTTCAGATCCATCTTTTGATAAAAAAAATACTTCAAAATAATCCCCATAATCCGGATCATTTTTTGCTTCAGCAACGTTTAGTACTGCATATTGCTCCACAACAGGACCCCACGGATGTTCTTTTTTTTCCTTTTGTAAAACAGCTAAAGCTAAATTATTGATACCACTTACAGTAGATTGGAATATCACAAAATCTGTGTGATATACATAACCTTGCAAATACATTAATGGATCAAAACCAATGAAAGTCATAATTTTTCTCTTTTTTTGATTAATTATATAATATCTTTCATTCATTTTCAATTTTATTTTTCTTTAAAATTTTAATTAGACAAGAGAGAAATTTTTTTATTAAAAAAAGATGTAAGTTATTTGAAGAAAATGTGATTTGCCTATTTTTTTTATTGTCAAAAATTAAAATAATTTTTATAATCTCATGGCAATTTTTATGAATAAAATTTTTTTTATAATATTTTTGTTTTTAAAATTGTTTTCTTCTCAAATTAATGATCCTTATTATTGGGAATTTACTACCAATCAGCCTAATGAAAAAGATTTGGAAAATAATTTATGCATAGAAATAGACGGGAACAGCTATATTATTATCAAAAATATTAATGATTCGAATGAGCTTATTGCATCAAAAACATTAAATCTAAATAGTTTAAATAAAAATAATTTTCTTTTTTTAAATTATTTCGATATTTTTAGTTTTTTGAAAACAAATTTAGAGATTGAAAAACCAATTATTGCTAAAAGATATTATCACCCGGAATATAAAAATTGGATCGAATTGTACTCTGATCATGAGGAATATAAAAATTGGGTCGAATTGTACTCTGATCATGGAAATATAGGACTTCCTTGGAATTATAATATTTTTCACTATGCTGAAAATTTTGAGTTTCAAACTATTTTTGATTGTTCAGATAAAAATTTTCAATATGGAAGAATATCTTTTACAAATGGAATAAATACTACATTCGAAGAAGCCAAAGAATATGTAAATATTTTATCAGAAATGTTAGATAGTTATAATGTCAGGCTTTTATACAACCAAACTGTTGCTCCCCCTATTGATGTTATAAGAGCTTCAAAATCTCTTATCACAGGAATAAAATCA
>MGLU01000014.1:9402-11938 GCA_001796155.1 Chlamydiae bacterium RIFCSPHIGHO2_12_FULL_27_8
ATATGTAGATGAAGATCTAGTAAAAACAACTTTGCACCTAATTTCTAGAGATTTAGTTCCATATATAGATATTAAAGGCTATTTATTAAATGCTTTCAAATGTAGAATTATGCTTTTAGAACCTGATAAAAATGCAAGCATTTTAGATCATTCTTTTAAAAGTGGAACTTATTTAAAACCTTTAAATATCTATCTAAATAATTACAAAAATTTATTTCTAGATTAATTGATTTGAACAAGATTTTTTACAGCAATAAAATGATTTACTTTATATTCTTTGCTTTTAATATCTTCTATATAAAGTCCCTTTTCCTGCAAAATTCTAGAATCAAAAAAAGTTCTCTCCAAAACTCTTAAAAACCTAAAAAAATAAGATAAGAAAAATCCCCCAATAATAAATCTAAAATATTCTAAATATGATCTGGAAATATTTTTGAGCTCTTGATTCAAATCACCTCCGGTTATGGCATAAAGATAGTTTCTATCTAAAAACACCATTGTATGCTCATGTTGACTGCTGCTTTGATTTATAAATTTTAGAAAATTTATTTTTATATTTTCAGGAGCATTATATCCCACATGATATTGACCTGCCTTGTCAACAATATCATGTTCAGTTCTTCGAATAAAAAGATTCAATTTTTTTGTTTCATATTGTTTATTAACTGCTTCAATAATTTGTTTCGATACTCCGGGACTGTTAAATAGATATGCATTTTCAATGGTGTTTTTTGACGCCAGCCTATGTTGTATAATAGTACCACCTAAACTAAATCCGATTTCAGTTGTAACCTTTGCAATTTTATTTATTTCATATTCATATTTCATTCCTGAAAGAAACGCCTTTCTGCCGATTTCTCTCTCAAAATCAGTAATTAAAAAAGATAAAAAATCAAGCGATGAGACATCTACAGATGTCCCCTTAAAAATTCTTATAGGCTCAATATCTCTCATATCTTTTGTTAATGGAATTAAAGTATAACTTATCAAACCCTCAGCTGTAACTAGCTTAGCTGCCACTCTATAATATTTTTTTTCTTTAGATACATTATATGCAGGAATAATAGATCCAATATTTAATTCAAGTCTTGCAAGTTTTTTGCAAAGTCTTTCAAAAAATGCCTCTTTAGTAAGCTCATGATTTGTTGAGCAATAAAAAACCTTTTCATTTAAAAGAAGTGAATAATTATAAAAAAATTTACCCAAAATTTTTGTCATTTTACTTGGTTTTTCAGGTATATATTTAAAAATGTCATCCATAGGTAGCGAAAGATATTTAAAAACTATTTCACAAGTTGTTTTATCTATTTCATCAAATTTTTCTACATTTTTTATTTTTTGAACTATTTTTCTATCTAAAAGAGTATTTTTAATTTCATCATTTTTAATTTTTTTAATAAATTCATCCAAATCAATTACGTTTACATCCCTAAGCCCATCCAAAATTTCTATTACTGTTGAAGATCTTAGGGGTAATGACCTTTTTTCCATTTCATTTAAATCAATATTCAATTTTTTTAAAATCCTTCCAAGCCTTTCTTCTCCGACCCTTTCATATAAAGTATGTTTAAAAAAATTTATAGTTTTTCTATTAGTGTTTATATAACTTGTTTCTGCCAAATTAAAATAAGAAAAAATAAAATTGTAAAAATCATTTTTTTTTACAAAAAAATTTTGAAATGAATAAATAAGTCTATCAGATCCAAATTTATCTAAAGAAAGTTTAATTGCCATGCTTTTCTTTTCACTCTTTTATAAGATGCCATTTCCGGCATTTATATCTTAATATTTTGCTTTTTCAATCTAAAAGCAGAAATTATAAAATATAATTGTGAAATTATATATAAAAAATAATTAAAATATGAAATTAAAGATCCTTCAATAGAAAGGGATTTATAAAATGAATATGGCGATAATATTAGACCAACAGAATATAAAATAATAATAAAACTTAAAAATTTTACACCTTTTTTTACAACAGATAAATAATAAGTTAAAAACATTAATAGAAAGAGTGTAAAAACAGAAAAAAAATAATACAAAACAATGAAGTTAACATTATTAGAAAAATTAAAATATGAAAAGACTACATTATAAATACTGCAAGCACATAAAAAAAGCATAGATAAGATAAAGTTATTTTTTATATTCATATTAATTGATATTTTTTTAATTATCGATTGATTGTAAGTAAATTTAAATAATAAAACAATATTATTATAGCAACAATTTAACGAGTATCAAGAATGATTGTTCAAAACGCATTATTTCGAAAAGAATTTTTTGAACAAAGAAGCAGATCTTTTAGAAAAGATTGGTAGATTAACTGTAAAGCTTGATTGGATTAAAAAAAAACTGGAATTGAGTAGTAGAGAAAAAAGGTTACTTATCAATGACGTGTGATAGTTGAGAGTTCATGGTGATTGGGAGGTTTTTGGGGAAGAAGAGACAAAAAAACGTAAGGCAACTTAGGCACTGTAAGTAAATAACCGTTATGATTTTTATGGGCGTGGGACGATCGTATAATTCCATTCAC
>MGLU01000015.1:0-9286 GCA_001796155.1 Chlamydiae bacterium RIFCSPHIGHO2_12_FULL_27_8
TGCAGTTTTATCAATAGATAAAAATATGCTAAAAAAATATACGGATTTAAATAATAAAATCACTTTATATTACGCTCAAAATACTTTATTTTTTTTTCAATATTATCATTGACCATATTTTTAATTTTTAAATCTCAAACGAGTTATTATAAATTTTTTTGAAAAGATTTATTTTATTTAATCCCCCGATGTAGTGATGTATATATACATCATCTTCCTCGCTTATATATTTGTAATTCCATTTTCCATTTAAAATAGCGATATCAGAATTATTTTCATAAATTACTCTTGATAGAACATCCTGGTCACCTACAAAATCAAAGCTTTCTTCAAAAGTTTTTTTTGCCCATTTTAAAATAATTTCTGAATTATGTTTATATACTATAACTCCTGAATTAAAAATTTTTTCATCTATAGAAATTAGTTTATAATAAAAAAACAGTCCAAGATCGATATCAATAGAAATAGCAATTGCCAGCTCTTTTTTTTCTATATTAGAAAAAATTTTTTCTAATTGGTAATTTACTTTTATGTCTATGTCTAAAAATAAAGTCTCTTCAAAGATTGTATTTATTGCTGATAAAGCTTTGGAAAATTGGTATTTTCTTATGTTTAAAACAGCCTCGCTATGCATATTTTGCAAAAAATTCTGAACATTTTTTGAAGGTACAATATTTTCAAAATGAAAAACAAAGTCTCTCCCATCAAAATAGTATCCATTTTTTTTACAGAAACTTTTAGCAATACTGCTCATGCCAAGATCTACAAACATTATGGGGAGATTCGAAAATTTTCTAACATTTTTCAGCCACCATAAAAGCATCCATTCACAATCTTGATTTAAACAAACTACAATGCCTCTTTTTTCAATTGGTTTTGAAATGTTTTTCATGAGAACAATATTTTTTTTTTAATTTATAATTTCAAAACTTTCATTTGGATAAATCTCTTTGAAAAGATTGATTTTATTAGGACCTCCCATATAGTGATTGATATATACATCATTTTCTTCATCACCTTTAAATTTATAGTTCCATTTATCGCTTAAAATATTTATATCAGAATTATTTTCATAAATTACTCTTGATAACACGTCTTGATCTCCTAAAAATTCAAAGCTTTCTTCAAAAGCTTTTTTTGACCATTTTAAAATTATTTCAGAATTATGTTTATATACAATAACACCTGAATTATATATTTTTTCGTCTATAGAAATCAGTTTATAATAAAAAAACATTCCTAAATCAACATCTGCAGCATAACATAAGGCGAGGTCTTTTTTTTCTATATTAGAAAAAATATTTTCCAAGGGGTAATTTACTCTTAGGTCTAAATCTAAAAACAGTGTTTCTTCAAAAATTGTATATATCGACGCCAAGGCTTTTGAAAACCAATAAGTTCTTATTTCAAAAATGCTTTTTGGATAATGATTGTTTAGAAATGTAAGTAAATTTTCAGAAGGTTTTATTTTTTCAAAATAAGAAACAAAGTCTCTTCCATCAAAATAATGCCCATTTTTTTTACAGAAACTTTTTGCATCATTGCTCATACCAAGATCTACAAACATTATGGGAAGGTTTGAAAATTTCCTTACATTTTTATACCACCATAAAAACATCCATTCGCATTTTTGATTTAGACAAACTAAAATGCCTCTTTTTTCTAAACATTTTGAAAAATTAAAATCTATTTTCATTTGATTTTTTTTTATATATAATAGTAGAATTATATGAAAAAATACTTTTTATTAATATTAATTTTAACTTCTTGTTTTAAGAATCATCTTTATGTTCAACATGAAAAACTAGATAAAAACTATCTTGCCTCAACTCATATTGGATCTCCCGACCCTAGAATGAAAAATCCTCCATCAGGACAAAGAATATCAATTGCATGGGACTTTCCATTAAGTGTCTTTAGAAATCAGGAGCTTACCTTAATGCTCAGTGTAAGATTTTGGGATAATACTGAAAATTTGCTGGTTTCTAAAATTGAAAGAAAAAGAGGTTATAAAATTTATAAATTTCAAGATGATACAATAGATAAAACTAAAAAAATTCTGACATATAAGGTTGATGTTGTGAATCAAGATGGTAAAATTGTTGATGTTTGGAAACATCAATTCTGGAAAAAATTAATAAAAATCAATTCAGAAGAACATATAGAAACTATTGTTGAAGAAGATTTAATTTTATAAATTTTTATCTATTTTCAGTATCATATTTTCCGTATCTTCATAACCCAAACAACCGTCTGTTATTGAAATGCCATATTTTATGTTTTTAGTTATTGGCTGTCTGTCTTCAAAAATAAAACTTTCTATCATTAGGGAAATAATATTGAATTTATTAAATATATTTTCATTTAATAAATAATTTATTACATCAATTTGTTTTTTATAATTGTATTGTGAATTTCCATGAGAGCAGTCTATCGAAATATTTTTATTCAAATTTTCATTTTTTAAAATTTCCGAAAGTTCATAAATTGATTTTTCATCATAATTTATAAAATTTTTCGTTCCTCTTAAAACAGGGTGGGCAAATTTATTACCTTTTGTAAGAGATTGACTTAAACAGTTTTCTTCAAGTTTTACAAAGGATTGTTTTTTGGAGGCAATTTTCAAGGCATTTACTAAATTAGATATATCACCATCTAAAGAGTTTTTAAATCCAACAGGAAAATTAAAACTGGATGCCAGCTGTCTATGTATTTGGGAAGATACTGTTCTGGCTCCAATAAAACCATATGAAATAATATCATCAAAATAAAAAACAAGATTTGGGTCTAAAATTTCCGAGGCGATGGGAATGTTTAAATTCGAAATTTTTATTAATAGTTCTCTTGTTTTAATTATTCCATCTGAAAGGTTGTATGAATTATCCATATATGGATCTGATACAAAACCTTTCCATGAATTTTCTGTTCTGGGCTTTTCATAAAAAACTCTCATAACTAATAAAATATTTTTTAATTTTTTTTGTAGACAGGAGAGTTTTTCAGCATAATCTAGCACGTCTTTCTCTGAGTGGATAGAGCAAGGTCCTACTACTACTATTAATTTTTTATCTTTTCTATTAAAAATTTCTAATACTGAAAGTTTTAAACTATTAATAATTTTTTTTTTAATAGCATAAGCTGTTTTAATTTCTTTATAAGAAGGCAGAGTAATTAACATGCTGATATTGTAGTACTTTTGCTATTAAAAATATAATAGAAGCTCAAATTTTAAAAAAAAGAAATAAAATTTAATTACTTAGAAGAAAAAAATGGAAAAAAAAGATATGATATTCATTTAATATTCTTTTAGAAAAGGCTTTTAAAAATGAATTTATTTGAAAAGATTGATTTTTTGTTATGGAATGGATTTTTAATTTATCTAATTTTAGCTGTAGGTATTTTTTTTACATTTAGATTGAGAGCTATACAGGTAAGTTTTTTTTTTACTTCAATAAAACTTGCCTTCTCTAAAAAACCAAATTCTTCTAAAGGTGATATTTCTCAATTTGAATCCCTAATGACAGCCTTAGCTGCAACTATAGGTATCGGGTCCATTGCAGGTATGGCAACTGCAGTTGTTAGCGGGGGATTTGGAGCTATTTTCTGGATGTGGGTTGTATCTTTTATAGGTATGTCTACAAAATATGCCGAGTCAATACTAGCAATTAAATATAGGTCTCAAAAGGATTCTAAAGAAATGGCAGGCGGCCCTATGTATTACATGGAAAAAGGGCTGAACATGAAAAAAATGGGAATTTTCTTTTCTGTTTTTGGCATTTTAGCATCATTTGGCGGAGGAAATCTTATTCAAACACAATCTATTTCTGACGCAATATTTGATTTATTTACAATTCCTCATTTTATAACCGGAATAGTTTTAGCTATTTCAACTGCCCTGGTTATTCTTGGAGGAATAAAAAAACTTGGAAAGGTAAATGCATATTTAGTGCCGATTATGGCTTTTATTTATATTTCCGGAGGGTTGGTAATTTTAGTAATAAAATATAATTTAATTATTCCCGGTATAATAAATATTATTAAATCTGCCTTTAATTTAAGATCTGCAGTTGGCGGCTTTATTGGATTTTCGATATTTAATGCAGTTCAAATGGGTATTGCTAGGGGAATATCTTCAAATGAAGCCGGCCTTGGTTCTGCTCCTATTGCAGCAGCAGCAGCAAAGACTGATGAACCGGGAAGATTTGCATTAATATCGATGTCCTCTGTTTTCTTATCAAGTTTTGTTGTTTGTACAATTACGGTATTGATTTTAGCTGTAACCAATGTAGTAGGTTTAAAAAATCCTAATGGGGAGCTTTTAAACGGCTCAATTCTTGTCATGAGAGCTTTTACTGAAGTAATTCCATTTGGCAACTATATTGTTGCAATTGGTGTGGTATTATTTGGTTTTTCAACGATTTTGGGATGGTCTTACTATGGAGAAAAATGCTATGAATATATTTTTGGTAATAAAAATATATTTATGTATCGAATGGTATATATTTTAGCTGTTTTCATAGGATCGTTTTTAAGCATTAAAATAGTTTGGCCTTTAGCAGATATTACAAATGGTTTAATGGCTATACCGAATTTGATAGCATTATTTTTACTTTCAAATGTTGTTGTGGAAGAAACGAAAAGATTTTTAAAAATTTATTCAAAAGAAATCAATTCTTAAGTTTTGAATTAATTTCGCTTAATTGATTCTTGGTTTCAATAAATGAATTTTTCATTTGATCAATTATATTTTGAGGAGCTTTTGAAAGAAAATTTTCATCTTCAAGTTTAGATTTAAAAGTCTCAAACTGTTTTTCAAGTTTGATTTTTTCTTTTTGTAATCTTTGTATTTCAATTTCAATAAGTTCTTCAGGTAATGGCATAAAAATTTTAATATTTCTAAACATTGCAAAAGAACCTATTTTAACTCTTGATTTTTCATCTGAAACATAATTTATATTATTAACTTTTGAAAGTGTTTTTAATATAAGGTCATTATTTTTCAAAATTTTCAAATCTTTATCCATATTATTTGAAATAATAAAAATATCTACTTTTTTATCTAGAGGTATTTTTAATTCATTTCTAATATTTCTTATTATATGAATAATAGTTTTTAAAATTTCAAATTTTTCAATTGAAAGCTCATCAATAGAAAATTCTTTAGGGTAATTTGAAACAATACATGCTTGTTTATTAAAACTTTCAATGAAATCCTTTGATAAAGGATCTAATTGTTTATTTTCATCCAAATTCGGGAAAAGATTTTTAATCAAAGAAAAAATTTCTTCAGTAATAAAAGGTGCTATGGGGTGCATTAATCTAATAGATGCAAATAAAATAAAAAGCAAAATTTTTTGTTTTATAACTCTTTTTTCAGCTGAAATATTTCCATATAAAAATGGTTTGGAAATTTCTAAATAGTATGCACAAAAGTCGTTCCAGAAAAAATCGTAAGGATTTAGTGCAGCTTTATCAAAATTTTTGTTTTCAAAATAAGATATTTGATCTTTTATTGTTTGATTTAATCTGTTTAAGATCCATGCATCTTCCAAATTCAAATTTTTAAAATCCAGTTTAATATAAATATCTTCTTTAGTGAGTTTATTTAACTTTTTATCTTTATTCTCTTCAAGATTTTGCAATACAAATTTTGCAGCATTCCATATTTTATTAGAAAAATTTTTAAATTCCTCAAATTTTCTAATATCTAGATCGATTTGTCTACTATTTGTGACAGATGATGTTAAAGCTATTCTTAAAGCATCAGTGCCAAAATCATTTATTATTTCTATTGGATCAATAATGTTACCTTTAGATTTGGACATTTTTTCCCATTTGGATTTTATTCCTTTGGGTAATATTTCACTTTTATCTAATTCTTTTTTTTCTTCTTTTGAAACATATGTAGCAGAGCCGTCATTATTTATTTTGTAATATGATTTTCCATAAATTAGTCCATGTAAAAAAGTTTCATGAAAAGGAACATCTTTTAAAACATATTCTCCCATCAAAATCATTCTTGCAACCCAGAAAAATAAAATGTCATATCCTGTAATCAGAAGTGATGTCGGATAATATTTTTTTAATTCCAAACTATTTTCAGGCCAGCCGAGTGTTGAGAACGGCCATAGGCTTGATGAAAACCATGTATCTAATACATCGGGATCTCTTTCCCAGTTTTCTAGATCATTTTGAATCTCTTCCGGAGCTTTATCGGAATCAGAACAAATCATAATGCTAGTATCTTTTTTGTTATACCATACAGGAATTCTGTGTCCCCACCAAAGCTGTCTGGATATGCACCAGTCTCTTAAATTATCTATCCAATGAAAATATACTTTTTCAAATGAATCCGGAATAATTTTTACTTTTTTTGTTTTAACTGTTTCAATAAGATTTTTTTTAAAAGGTGTGGTTTTTACAAACCACTGTTTAGAAAGATATGGTTCAATTTTAGCTTTTGACCTGTATGAATGTCCGACTTTTAATTTATATGGCTCTACTTTTTCTAAAAGATTTAATTCTTTCATTTTATCTACAACTAAAGTTCTAGCTTTTTGCATGGAAATATTTTGAAATAGTTTACCATTTTCATTAATAGTTCCGTTGCTGTTCATAATGTTGATCATAGGTAAGTTATGTCTTAATGCCACTTCATAATCATTAAAATCATGACCCGGAGTAATTTTTACAGCTCCGGAACCAAAGGATTGGTCTACAAAACTATCTTCTATAATAGGAATTTTTCTATTAACAATTGGTAAAATTACATTCTTATTCAAATATTTAAAATATCTTTTATCATTTTTTGAGATTGCAACGGCTACATCTCCAAGCATAGTCTCAGGTCTGGTAGTTGCAACTGTTATATACCCTGAATTATCTTCTAAAAAATATTTGAAATACCATAAATGGGAATCGATCTCTTCATATTCAACTTCATCATCGGATAATGCAGTTTCTGTGATTGGATCCCAGTTTACAAGATAATCACCTTTATAAATAAGTTTATCATCAAACATTTTTTTAAAAACTTTAAAAACCGCTTTACTATAGTTCTCATCCATAGTAAATCTCAAATGATCCCAATCAAGTGAAAAGCCTAATTTTCTCAGCTGATTCAAAATATTTTTTTCTTTTTCTTCTTTCCATTCCCAGACATGTTTTAAAAATTCTTCTCTTGAAAAATCCTTTCTTCTTTTTTTGTATTTAGCTATTAAATGCTTTTCGACAACACTTTGGGTTGCAATACCTGCATGATCCGTCCCGGGTATCCATAGAGCGTCAAAACCCTGCATTCTCTTGAAACGAATCATAATGTCTTGAAGGGTATTTACTAAAGCATGACCCATATGTAATTCGCCGGTGACATTAGGAGGGGGTATTACTATACAAAAGGGCTTTTTATTACTTTTAACATCAGATCTGAAAAGTCCATTAGTTTCCCAAAAGGTGTACCATTTCTCTTCAACATTTTTAGGATTGTAGCTTGAATTTAGACCGCTCATATTAATTTTTATTACTATTTAATAAAATAATTTAGCATAGAAAGGCAAGAAAGTCAAAATCATTAAAAATAACATCATTAAAAATATCTTGTTTTTTTTAAAAAAAAAATATAAAGTATTGGACTTATTAAATTTTGGAGGCAAAATGACGACAGTTAGTAGGGATGTAGGAGATTTTTGGGTTGGATTTACTAAAGATAAGTTTAAAGTAGTTGTAAAATCTATTAGAGACACTTTTTTGTATTCCGGTTATTTACCAAAAATAATTTTAGATTCAAATAAGAGAGAATTTTTTCAAAATGCTGCTAAACCTATTGGTACTGCAGCAAAAATATTTAGTATTCAGGAATTTATTGAAAATGTTAATACATTAAGACATGATGTTCTAAATTTTGATGGCGGATTACAATCATATGCACACAGAATTTCCGTAACAGTATCTGATACTGTCGGTAGTATGGCGAGCATAGTTGATTTTGCCGTTTCTTCTAAAATAGTTGAACTTTCAGCTGTAACGATGTCTTGGCTCCCATTTGTTTCAGGAGCAACAATAATTTACTCTTTTGGCGATAAGATAATTTCTCAAATAAAAGGAGACGTAATTAAAGGAAATAAAAATGTTCAGTTTTATGAAATATGGAAAAGAATAGCAACTTTTGCACTTGGTATTGTGCTTCTTATAGGCTCATACATTGGGTTTGCTTCTCTATCTCCTGTATTATTATGCTTGTCAACAGTTTCAATTGTTTGTGAAATATTGAAATATTATCATAATAAGTCACCAGATCCTTCACCTCTTCCGGCAAGTGCTGAAATAGCTGCTGCGGTATAATAATTTCTAATTTATTTAACAACAGAGTTCAAAACATTGTCACATTTGTGACAATGTTTTTTTTATATATATAGAAAAATTTAATTTAATGTTTTTATTTTTTTTATCAGAGTATTGTAAAGACTTAAATCTTCTAAAAGCTGTTTTTTTTCAAAATAAAAAGCTTTTTTTATAAAATTTTTATTTTTATTTTTTATGAAATGCGAAGATATTGCAAAAGATTTTGGATGAGATACATTTATGGAATTATTAAAAAAAGCGTTTGCTATATCCTTTCCTTCATTTTTATAAAGCCATATGCCATATAAAAAATGAAGAGGATGATTTTGATTGTCAATCTCTTCAAAAGGATAATTTTCAAAAATTTTAGATAGAGGTTGTAATTTTTTAGAATATAGATAGGCTTTTGTTAAAATTCTATCTAAATATATCTTGTGATTTTCAAATATTTTTAAATTTTTAATTTCTTCAAGTTTATTTATTAAAAATTCAAAGTTTTTTGTTTGAAGTAATTTTTCAGAAATGAAAATTACTGTTCTGATTATATTAAAATCTTGATCGTTTAATAATGGAAGGATTTCATTAAAAGCTTCTACAGGATTTATTAATGATTTGTTTATAATTAAAAAGATATTTGTTTCTTTTTCATTTAAATCATTAATTTTTTTTAATTCATTTTCAAAAGTGATATAATCATCAAGGAGCAATATTGAAAAAATAGCATTCAAACTGTCTTTTCTTGAAATGTTTTTATCTTCAATGATTTCAGAGAGCGTTTCTTTTTTATTTAAAATATACGAAAGTTTTATAGACAAGGTAGTTAAAAAATTATCAGTTTCTTCTATGAAATATAATTTTTCTATCTGGGTATTTAAATTTAATATAAGTTTTTTTGTATTTGATTTTTCCAAAATATTTGGAATAAATCTGACAGCGATTAAAATGA